>NZ_JBNGHF010000075.1:0-16461 GCF_050611805.1 Methylotuvimicrobium sp. | reverse complement strand
TGAGCCCGCCTATTATACAGAGGCTAAACTCAATGTCAAACTTTATTTTTAATCTTTTTCTTTCCTTGGTGCCCAGGGGCAGAATCGAACTGCCGACACGAGGATTTTCAGTCCTCTGCTCTACCGACTGAGCTACCTAGGCGCACCGTGAAAGAGCGCGTATTAAACAGGATTCTTAATTTTGAGTCAAGCTTGTTTTGATCTTTTTTCTGCAGCGACTAATTTATTTATTTAAATCAAACTGATGGCTTTTGAAAAAATTCTGAAGCAAACCCCATCGCATACACTCGCCTGTGCACACGGGAATTCATTAGCGAATATTGACAATAGAGACAAACCACAACTACTTCACCTAACCCGTTTTTTTTGCTCTTATAAAATATCTTGCTATACCTTTCTTACTTAAAATTTCGGTGATGCTTAAGGAGGCTCCGGAGTGCCTGGCAAAGGCCTTGCCCGCATGGATGCTGGCATAGAGCTTACATGGATGCATTCACCCAACACCTAAATTCCATAGCCCATTGGCCATGATTAATAGCCTTAGATCATTTAGGGCTGGGTTCACGACGTCCTTTGACGGGCCCGGTGCAGAATTTTGAACTACGATGGGCATTATTCTTAGAAGGAGCCAAGCAACATCGCCTCAAATGCCGAGCAATACTTAACAGGCACAATCCATTTATACTTTATTATATGAATATCCAATTTTTAGCGCTTAAATCAAACCCGCAGGAACTCAATTAATTTATACTTTTGGATTGCGTCTATTGAAATTTCAATCGTGCAACCCATATTCTGTATTATATCCATGTCAACAATTCAGATTCTTTTCCTTATATGGAATAAGACAGGTAGAATTGTCATACTAACTCATTATTCAACCGGGAATTAGAAGTGAACTTCAGAGGAACAACCATTCTTTCCGTCCGACGCGGAGATAAAGTGGTCATTGGCGGTGACGGCCAGGTCACGCTTGGCAACACTGTTATGAAAGGCAACGCACGTAAAGTTCGGCGCTTATATCACGATAAAGTAATCGCTGGCTTCGCCGGCGCTACGGCCGATGCATTTACCTTGTTTGAGCATTTTGAAGGCAAGCTGGAAAAACATCGCGGCAATTTAACTCGCGCAGCCGTTGAAATGGCTAAAGATTGGCGCACCGATCGTGCTTTACGCAAGCTTGAGGCTTTACTTACTATTGCGGACGCGAAATCCTCTTTGATCATATCAGGAACCGGAGACGTCATTGAGCCGGAACATGAACTCATAGCTATCGGCTCTGGAGGGCCTTATGCACAATCAGCAGCCAGGGCTCTGTTAGAAAATACTCAACTTAGCGCGCGTGAAATCGTTGAACGCTCGCTAAATATCGCTGCAGACATATGCATTTATACAAACCATAACCTGCGCATTGAAGAACTCGACGCTGAACCCAAAGAGCCGACCGAATGAGCCAAATGACACCAAGAGAAATCGTCCACGAACTGGATAAACACATCATAGGACAAGCTAACGCCAAACGTGCTGTCGCAATCGCGTTACGTAATCGCTGGCGTCGTAGCCTCGTTAGCGGGATTCTACGCGATGAAATCACCCCAAAAAACATCTTGATGATTGGCCCTACCGGCGTCGGCAAAACTGAAATTGCCAGACGCTTAGCCAAACTAGCGAACGCGCCATTCATTAAAATAGAGGCTACTAAATTTACCGAAGTGGGCTATGTCGGCCGCGACGTTGAATCGATCATTCGCGATCTCGTCGATACCGCGGTAAAAATGACCCGCCAAGAAGAAATGGACAAGGTTCAAAACAGGGCGGCCGATGCTGCTGAAGAATCAGTACTCGACATCTTGCTTCCTAGCGCCAGCGGCGGCATGCTTTCCGAAACTGAGTCGTCCACGCGTCAAAAGATGCGCAAAAAACTACGCGAAGGCGAATTACACGATAAGGAAATTGAAATCGATGTCCGTGTTGCCCCGCTCGGCGTTGAAATCATGGCTCCTCCCGGCATGGAAGAAATGACGAGTCAATTACAAGGGATGTTTCAAAATCTCAGTAGCAGCCGAAAAAGTACTCGTAAAATGAAAATCAAGGATGCTTTGAAAGTACTGCAAGAAGAAGAAGCCGCCAAACTAGTCAACGAAGAAGATATCAAGCTACGCGCCGTTGAATCCGTGGAACAAAACGGCATCGTGTTCTTAGACGAAATCGATAAAATTTGCAAGCGATCCGAAATGGGTAGCGGTGGCGGTGAGGTTTCCCGAGAAGGCGTTCAACGCGACTTGTTACCACTGGTTGAAGGCAGTACGGTCAGCACCAAATATGGCACAATCAAAACCGATCATATTTTGTTCATTGCCTCAGGCGCCTTTCATTTGACCAAACCATCGGATCTCATTCCAGAATTGCAGGGCCGTTTTCCTATTCGAGTTGAACTTGACGCCCTAACCGCCGATGACTTTGTGCGAATTCTGACAGAACCGGACGCCTCATTGACTGAGCAATACCAAGCTTTATTAGCTACCGAGGGTGTATTGCTAAACTTTTCTCAAGAGGGCATTCAACGCATTGCCGAATTAGGCTGGCAAGTCAATGAAACAACGGAAAACATTGGTGCAAGAAGGTTGCATACCCTATTAGAGCGCTTACTGGAGGAAATATCCTTTAACGCACCTGACCTAAATGAACAATCGATTACAATTGACGCAGGCTACGTCGATGCCCATCTTGCCGAGTTAGCTCAAGATGAAGACTTAAGCCGATACATACTATAGGCGGGACCGTAAACTTATGCGCCTGACTGTACAAGAAATCGACACAACACCGACCGAAATCAAGTTACATCAGAATTCACGAATTTTGGAAATTAGTTTCGATGACGGACACACATTTTCTTTGCCTTATGAATATCTTCGCGTATACACGCCTTCGGCAGAAGCGATAGGTCATGGACCCGGCCAGGAGATATTACAAATAGGCAAGGAAAACGTCACCATCAACGAACTTAAACCGGTCGGCAATTACGCAATAACTCCGGTTTTTAGCGACGGTCATAAAACGGGCATTTACACTTGGCCATTACTTTATAAATTAGGCTTGGAATACAAGGAGCTATGGGCTGCGTACTTGGATAAACTGGAAGCGACTGGACAACCACGTCATCAGTAACCCAAAATCTCCCTCCGATATTATGCGAGCATTCTCGATGCCGAGACAGTTATGTGGCTTAATATTTTGCCGCCTTAAGCCCTTGTCTTCGGACCAACAACCTTGCTTTCGACTAAATTCGATCACTGATTAGCGCCTAACCGGAAAAAAACATGACTAACGAAAACACAACACATTTCGGCTTCAAACAAGTCGCTAAGGAAGAAAAAGTTCAAATGGTCCGGAGTGTCTTCGACTCCGTAGCCGGCAAATACGATATCATGAATGATTTAATGTCGTTCGGCATTCATCGCATTTGGAAACGCATCGCAGTACAACTCAGCAATGTCCGTAGCGGCGAAAGTGTACTTGACCTAGCCGGCGGCACCGGCGACCTAACAATGCTCTTCGAAAAACGCGTCGGCAAAAAAGGGCAAGTCGTCCTTGCAGACATCAACGCCGAAATGCTGCGTAATGGTCGCGATCGCCTGATTGACCACGGCATCATCGGCAATATTCGCTTCGCTCAGGTCAATGCGGAATGCCTACCTTTCGAGGACAACTCCTTCGACTGTGTTTGTATCGGCTTCGGGTTGCGCAATGTTACCGACAAAGACGCTGCATTAAGATCGATGTTTCGCGTGTTAAAGCCGGGTGGAAGGGTCATCGTGCTGGAATTTTCCCGCCCGACCGACAAATTGACCGAAAAGGTTTACGACTTTTATTCATTCAACTTGATGCCTAAAATCGGAAAGTTCGTCGCAAAGGACGAAGAGAGCTACCGGTATTTAGCCGAATCGATCCGCATGCATCCGAAACAAGACGACCTCAAAAAAATGATGGAAAATGCAGGACTTGAACGCTGTGAATATTTTAATTTAACGCAAGGCATCGTGGCAGTACATAGAGGCTATAAAATCTAATAATGCCGCCCCAATTTACCGACGACTCAATCATGACCGTAAAACCCCTACTGCTTAGCGTTTTCGAAACCGCCTTGAATCGCTTCGTCGCACTTGACCGCGATGCCAGTTATTTATTGGCCCCGTTAACCGGCAAAGTGATCCGCATTACCATCCGGCCGTTCAATGAAACCCTCTATCTTTGTCCTTCGGAAACCGTTATTCAAGTCTTAGATGACTACCCTGCCCCGGCCGATACTTTATTGACCGGCACGGCACTAGCATTCGGTGCAAAAGGCTTGGGAAACACATTATTCGACGACTCGATCGAAATCAGCGGCGATAGTGAAGTCGGGCATGCATTCATTAGGCTTTTCGAAAAAATAGATATCGACCTCGAAGAACCACTATCGCGTTATACCGGTGATATCATTGCACATCGCATAGGTAACTTTTTTCGTACCGGCCAACGCTGGGCCGGCGAAATGCTCGAAAGCTTCCGGCTCAACCTAACGGAATTTCTTCAGGAGGAAGTTCGAGACTTGCCCGCAAAACCAGAGGCCGATATTTTCTACCGTAAAACCGGCGACCTGCAAACCGATCTCAACCGATTACAAAACCGTCTCGAAAATCTTGAGAATACCTACACCACGCAGCCTTAACCCTATATTCAAACCAACCCTTTGACTCATCCACGACAATATTACGACAAGGTAACTCAGTGATCCGCCCAAAAATATTGCTGCGCCTGATTCACATCAACTGGGTCCTGGTCTTCCATGGCCTTGATGAAATTGTCCTCAAAACGCACTTATTTCGGCCAATTCGGTATTTAGCCTTCTTATCGCCTACCTTTTGGCTACGGCGCGGAACAGAAGCGCGCGGCGTCAGAATTCGTCGCGCACTCGAAGATTTAGGCCCCATCTATGTAAAATTCGGCCAAGCCTTATCCACCCGTAAGGATCTACTACCTGAAGATATCGCGGATGAACTGGTCAAGTTACAAGATAAAGTTCCTCCGTTTTCCAGTAGTATCGCCCGTGCGATTATCGAAAAAGAATTGGGAATACCGATCAGCGAGGCTTTCGCCGAATTCGAAGACGAGCCGCTAGCGTCGGCCTCGGTCGCACAAGTGCATACTGCGGTGTTAAATAACGGTGAACAGGTCATCGTTAAGGTATTACGACCCGACATCGAACAACGCATACAATCCGATGTAGGCTTGCTATACGAATTAGCTCGCTTTGCCGAACGTTTTTGGAGCGACGCCCGACGATTAAGGCCTCGGGAAGTTGTCATGGAATTCGAGAAATCGACACTAGATGAACTCGACTTAGTCAGAGAAGCCGCCAACGCCGCTAAATTGCGCCGTAATTTTGAAAACTCGGAAATGATTTATGTGCCGGAAGTCCATTGGCCGTTGACTCGACAAAAGGTCATGGTCATGGAACGCATCAAAGGTATACCGGTCGGCAACATAGAACAATTGCGAGCCGGCAACGCCGACTTCAAACTACTTGCCGAACGCGGCGTCGAAATTTTTTTCACGCAAGTCTTTCGCGATAATTTTTTTCATGCCGACATGCATCCCGGCAATATTTTCGTCGAACTCCCTGCCAAATACCTCGCTGTCGATTTCGGCATCGTCGGCACTTTGTCAGAATCCGATCAGCGTTACTTGGCCGAAAACTTTCTAGCCTTTTTCAATCGGGATTACCGCCGGGTTGCGCAAATGCATGTTGAATCCGGCTGGGTTCCCGGAACGACGCGTGTCGAAGACTTTGAATCGGCCATCCGAAGTGTTTGCGAACCGATTTTCGAAAAACCGCTCAAGGATATCTCTTTCGGACACTTATTGCTGCGTTTGTTTCAAACCGCCCGGCGCTTCGACATGCATGTTCAACCGCAACTGGTGCTACTGCAAAAAACCCTGCTTAATATTGAAGGACTTGGTCGCCAACTTTATCCTGAACTAGACTTATGGCAAACCGCGAAACCATTTCTGGAAAAATGGTTTCGCGAACGTCTAGGCCCGAAAGCCAAAATACAACAAGCCTTGCAACAGTTTCCCGAATTAGCGGAGCAATTCCCGGAAATCCCGGCATTGGTTATGAAGGCATTGAACGATGCAGGTCACGCCCGCGCGCAAATGGACCAACAAAACCGCGAATTGCATTTATTACGCAAACAAATCGAACGTAACCAAAACACCACTTTGACTTCGATTTTGATCGGCGCAGCAATGATAGGCGCCGCTATTTTGCTACAATAATACAACGTTAGATCACGCGGTTAACTCGCCACATTCATTAATTTTATACTCCCTTTATCCTAGAAAAAGCGTTTCGCCATGAAGATCATGAAGAATAAGCCTAAAAGGAGCAGTTGGCATGTGTTGTAGACCGTTCGTGCTGAGCTAAGTCGAAGCATGAAGGATCTATACCCCCGTAGATCAAAATTCGGCACCGGGGCAGCCCCACCAAAGGACGCCGTTGATATACCTTTCGCACTTCAAATTTCGGCAGTGCCTGAGGAGACGCCCGGGTGTGCGGCAAAGGCTTTGCCAGCATGGAGCTGGCATAGAGCCTACAGGGATGTATTCACGGCGTCCTTTGACGGACACCCTGGTGCCGAATTTTGATCTGCGATGGGTATACATCCAGCACCTAAATTCCATAGGTCATTCGCTATGATATGAAATCATCAATAATTTAGGCTCAGGCGCCCCCTTTAACGAGCTTACAGCGCATAAATTTGACTAGCTACATTTTAAACCCTATCTCAACTCACCATCAGGAGCCAAACATATGTCGATAAAAAAAATGGTCGATCTGGACTTATCAAATAAACGCGTATTGATTCGTGAAGACTTAAATGTCCCGATCAAAAATGGAAAAGTGGCTAGCGACATCCGCATACAAGCCAGCTTGCCCACTATTAAACACGCTTTATCAGCCGGCGCCGCAGTCATTCTGATGTCGCACTTAGGTCGTCCCGAAGAAGGCGTTTACAGCGAAGAAGCATCGATGAAACCGGTTGCCGAACATTTGCAAGGCTTACTAGGCAAACCCGTACGCTTAGAAAAAGACTGGATCGACGGTATTGAAATACAGCCAGGTGAAGTCGTTTTATGCGAAAACGTGCGCTTCAATAAAGGCGAAGGGAAAAATAGCGAAGAGCTCGGCAAAAAAATGGCTGCCCTATGCGATATTTTTGTAATGGACGCATTCGGCACCGCACATCGAGCCCAAGCATCCACACACAGCGTTGCGCAATTTGCACCGATCGCTTGCGCCGGCCCCTTATTAGCTAAAGAATTGGACGCCTTAGGCAAAGCATTGGAGAGCCCTGACCGGCCTCTGGTCGCAATCGTGGGCGGCTCGAAGGTTTCGACCAAGCTCACCGTACTCGAATCCCTATCGCAAAAAGTCGACCGGCTCATCGTCGGTGGCGGTATTGCCAATACCTTTATCGCTGCAGCCGGATTTCCGGTAGGCAAATCCCTCTATGAAGCCGATTTAATCGATGAAGCCAACCGATTGATGGATCAAGCCAAACGTAACGGAGCTGAAATCCCGGTTCCAGTCGATGTGGTTTGCGCAAAAGAGTTTTCGGAAAGCGCCGCCGCAACAGTCAAAAAAGTCGCCGATGTTCAAGACGACGATTTGATTATGGATATCGGTCCTGAAACTGCGGCGCTTTATGCCGACATTCTAAAATCTGCGGGCACGATCGTGTGGAACGGGCCGGTCGGAGTTTTCGAATTCGATCAATTCGGTGGCGGCACCGAATCCCTATCCCAAGCGATTGCCGACAGCAGTGGCTTTTCAATTGCCGGCGGTGGTGATACGCTAGCAGCCATCGACAAATATGGAATCGAAGAAAAAGTATCCTATGCTTCAACCGGCGGCGGCGCGTTTCTTGAATTTTTGGAGGGCAAAGAATTACCGGCCGTAGCCGTTTTAAAACAACGCGCTTGAGAAACTCTATATCGACTGATTACACGCCAAGGCAAAACAACTCTGGTGAAAAGTTTATCGCATCTTCGCGATTATCGCCTATTTAAACTTAACACCACTGTCTCAGCCTCTCGCGACTGTTACAAACCGTTCGTAATTTGAACCGCAAAAGAGTTATCAGAGTCTTTTATTGAAACGCTGATTTAATCAGCGTTTCCTTTTATAATAGATGCCCTTTTCATCCGGCCTAAAGGCCGGTATTTATTGTTTCACAGGATTACCATGGCCAGAGTTACTATTGAAGACTGCCTTGAGCACGTCGAAAACCGTTTTAAACTGGTGTTGTTAGCCAGTAAACGCGCCCGCCAATTGAGCAAGGGCGCGGAAGAATTTATCCCGCGCGGAAAAGACAAGGACACCGTACTCGCCTTGCGCGAAATTGCTGCGGGACATGTCAATGCCGACAACATCAATCTGCTGCATCGAACCGGCGACGATACCGAAGCCGATTTAACACTCTAATAAAGCCATGTTACAGCTAGCTGACAGTCTCGAACTCGAACGTCCTCAGGATAAACTGATCCGGCGTTTATGCTCGACTCTGGAAAGCTATATGGACCAAGCCCAAATCAACGATATCTGCAGGGCCTATCAGTATGGTGCGGAGGCGCATTCAGGCCAGTTCAGAAAGAGCGGAGAAGCTTACATTTGCCATCCTATCGCCGTGGCCATCAGCCTGGCGGAAATGCGCATGGATGCGAAAGGGATCATGGCTGCGCTACTGCATGATGTCATCGAAGACACGCACGCCAGCAAGGATGACCTCGGCCGCTTGTTTAGCATGGAAGTGGCCGAACTCGTCGACGGCGTTACAAAGCTGAGCAAAATCGACAGCAAATCGCGCGCCGAAGCCCAGGCTGAAAATGTCCGAAAAATGTTTTTGGCCATGACCAAGGATTTGCGTGTCATCATGGTCAAACTAGCCGATCGTCTGCATAACATGCAAACCTTAGGCTCGATGCCACCCGAAAAAAAACGCCGAATCGCTCGAGAAACACTGGATATTTATGCTCCCATCGCCAATCGACTGGGCATGAATCATATCCGCCATCAATTGGAATCCCTCGGTTTTAAAGCCTTATACCCCGGCCGCCATGCAGTCCTAAAAAACGCCGTCAAAAAAGCTCGAGGGAATCGAAGAGAAATCGTCGAAATCATCCAAAATTCGATTAAAAACCGCCTACGCGAAGCCGGCTTGGAATGCGAAGTCGAAGGACGTGAAAAAAATCTTTATAGCATTTATCAAAAAATGCTCAACAAAAAGATATCCTTTGCCGACGTATTCGACGTTTATGCCTTTAGAATTCTTTGCGATCAACCCGACACCTGCTATCGCGCACTGGGCGTCGTCCATAATCTCTATAACCCGGTCCCAGGACGATTCAAGGATTATATCGCATTGTCCAAGGCCAACGGTTATCAGTCCCTGCATACGATATTAATCGGCCCTTACGGCGTCCCGATTGAAATTCAAATCAGAACCCATGAAATGCACCGAATGTCGGAATCGGGCATTGCCGCACATTGGCTTTATAAATCCGATAGCGATAAGGCGGAAAGCGACAAAACCGAGCATGCCCAAGCCCGAGCCAATGAATGGCTGCGTGAATTACTGGAGATTCACAAATCGGCCGGCAACTCCATGGAGTTTATCGATAATCTTAAAATCGATCTCTACCCCCAAGAAGTCTTCGTATTCACGCCTCAAGGCGGCATTATCAAATTGCCACGCGGAGCAACGATCGTCGACTTCGCTTATGCGGTTCATACCGATATCGGCAATTCCTGCGTCTCGGCTCGGGTCGATAAACAACTGGTGCCGTTACAAACGCAACTCGAAAACGGCTTAACCGTCGAAGTCATCACCACATCTTGGGCCCGCCCCAATCCGCTCTGGCTAAACTATGTCGTCACCGCGAAGGCCCGCAGCAGCATCCGCGCCTATCTGAAGAACTTTAAACAACAGGAAGCGATCAACCTCGGACGCCGCCTCCTGGAAAAAGAATTGCAAGGTATGAACTTACAATTGGACACCATTCCATCGGAGCGCGTGAACAAACTTTTGGAGGTATTGTCGGTCAACTCCATGGATGCCTTACTCGAGGACATAGGACTCGGTAATAAAATGCCGTTTTTGGTCGCCAAACGCTTGAGCCAAGACGACATCTCGTCGACGGTTAGACTCGACGATAACGAACAAGGCGTCAACAGCCCGCTAATTATCAAAGGCACGGAAGGCATGGTCGTCACACTGGCCAAATGTTGCCGCCCGATACCGGGCGATTCGATCGTCGGTTTTTTCAACCCCGGACGCGGTATCGTCGTTCATCATCATGAATGCAGAAACAGCAGCGATTCGAGAAAAAAACAAACCGGTTGGCTGGATGTCGAATGGAGCAAGGATACCAGTGGAGAATTTCCGGCTGAAATTCGCATTGAGCTACTCAATCAACGAGGCACACTCGCGACTATCGCCGCAACCATCTCAGAAATGGACTCGAATATCGAAAACGTCACGGTAGTCGATCAGGACGACCGAGTCTCGGTAGATTTGATCACACTCACCGTTAAAGACCGAGTCCATTTAGCCAATATTATGCGCCGCCTGAAAAAATTGACGATTGTTTTAAAGATTACGCGAGTCAAGGCCTAGATAAATACTCTTAAATCAAAATTATCACTCTGCTCATGAATAAAGAAATCATCCATACCCCGGACGCGCCACAAGCCATCGGCACTTATTCGCAAGCCGTTAAAGTCGACAATACCGTTTACTTATCTGGTCAAATCCCCTTGAACCCTAAAACCATGGACGTTGTCTCGGAAGACATTCGTAGCCAGATCACCCAAGTGTTCCATAACTTGAACGCGGTCGCGATAGCAGCCGGCGGCGACTTAACGGACATCGTCAAATTGAATGTCTATTTAACCGACCTCACCAACTTCCCTATCGTCAACGAAGTCATGGGTGAATTCATCAGCGAACCCTTCCCGGCCCGTGCTGCGATCGGAGTCGCTGCATTACCGAAAGGTGTTGGCGTAGAAATTGACGCGGTCATGCATTTACGCAACGAACTCTATCCGGCATAAAGCCAACACTCTACGATGGACCGTAACGATCCACTTGATCAATCGGTCGCTTCATTGGGCGGCATCGGCAAACAAACGGCAAGCAAGCTAGAAAAGCTGGGCATCCGAAGCTGTCAAGACCTGATTTTCCACCTCCCACACCGCTATGAGGATAGAACTCGCATCCAAGCGATAGGCACTCTAAAACCGGGGATGACTGCCTTGATCAAAGGAAAAGTCGAATTAACCGACACGCTGTTGCGAGGCCGTAAAAGCCTGATCTGCCGAATCGGCGACGGCACCGGGTTTATTAGTCTACGTTTTTTTCATTTTAGCGCCGCGCAATTGACGCAGCTGAGCCCTGGAACCTACCTCAGTTGTTTCGCGGAAGTCCGTCACGGCTATGCGGGCTTGGAAATGATCCATCCCGACTACAAAATCCTCAACAACCCCGAACAAACAGTCACCGAAGACACCTTGACGCCTGTTTATCCGCTGACCGAAGGTTTAAGCCAATCCTTACTTAGAAAAGCAATCAAACAAACGTTAAACCTGCATCTTAAACACTTGATCGATTGGTTACCGAAATCGCTTTTACAGCGTTTCAATTATCCTACGCTAATAGAAGCCATCAACTTCCTGCATGCCCCAAGCGAACGGATAACTGCCGAGACATTACTCCAAAACGATAATCCGGCGCGAAAACGTTTAGCCTTTGAAGAACTGTTAAGTCACCACCTCAGCTTGAGAGTCGTCCGTGAGCAAGCCCGCGAACAGCCCGCCTCTCCTTTTACTATTGACGAAACTACCCGTCGGCATTTTCTAAAATCGCTGCCGTTCCAACTAACCGGTGCGCAACAACGCGTCATCACTGAAATCGAAGCCGATTGCAGTCAACAACAACCTATGTTACGCCTGGTACAGGGCGATGTCGGCTCCGGCAAAACCGTCGTTTCGGCATACGCCGCCTTATTAGCCTTGGCAACGGGATATCAAGTCGCGGTCATGGCGCCGACCGAATTGCTGGCCGAACAGCATTTTCGAAATTTTAACGCCTGGTTCGACAGCTTTCAGACTCAAATCATCTTCTTGACCGGGCAAATCAAAGGCAATACCCGAAAAGCCGCGCTCGAAACGCTTGAAGACGGCTCTGCCGGCATCGTGATAGGCACGCACGCCCTGTTTCAAGAATCCGTCACCTTTAAAAAACTGGGGTTGATCGTCATCGACGAACAGCACCGCTTCGGCGTGCATCAACGCATGGCGCTCAGAGACAAAGGCCGTAACGCCGGCATTCGCCCGCATCAACTGGTCATGACCGCCACACCGATCCCGCGAACCCTAGCTATGCTACAATACTCGGACCTGGATATATCGGTCATCGACGAATTACCGCCCGGCAGAAAGCCTATCGTCACTAGCGTCATTCCCTCCGAACGCCGCGAAGAGGTCATTGCCCGTATCGGTAACTGGATCGCTCAAAAACGGCAAGCCTACTGGGTCTGCACCTTGATCGAGGAATCCGAGGCCTTACAATGCGAAGCCGCCGAAAAAACCGCTGAACTACTCACCCAAGTATTACCGAACATTCGTATTGGACTGGTACACGGACGCATGAAAGCCGCCGACAAGGATGCCGTGATGCAAGACTTTAAGAACCACCGAATCGATCTTTTAGTCGCGACCACCGTCATCGAAGTTGGCGTGGATGTTCCCAACGCCGGACTCATGATCATCGAAAATCCGGAACGCTTGGGTCTATCCCAACTTCACCAGCTGCGAGGACGGGTAGGCCGGGGCAAAGACGATAGTTATTGTTTGCTACTCTATCAATCCCCTCTCTCCGACACGGCGAAACACCGGCTCGGTATTCTAAGAGACACAAACGACGGCTTTGTGATTGCCGAAAAAGACCTGGAACTACGCGGACCGGGCGAAGTCATGGGTACCCGGCAAACCGGACAAATGCAATTTAAAATCGCCGATTTGGATCGAGACACGGACCTACTGGATAATATCCCAACGATTGCCGAATCGCTGCTACACCATTCCCCCGATGCCGTTCAACCGTTAATCAAGCGCTGGCTCGGAGAAACCGTCAATTACGCCGAGGTATGATACGCTTGCCGATTAAAAGCCTTTTATTAGCACAAGAACCGAACTGGATCGTCAGTCGCCCCGGAGAACACCGTACGATTTCGCAGTCAGCGCAATCCTGGATCTACGAGCCCGGATCGATCACGCAACGATTGCGCAGCTACTACGGCGATGGCGTCAAAGTAAAAATACTGCTCAATTGTCGGCGCCTGCCTTTTTTAGGCGAACGCAAACGGCTCAAACTCAATCAGGGACGCTACACCTTAACCCGCGAGGTGTTATTGCATGCCGACGGCAAGCCGCTAGTCTTGGCTCGCACGTTGATTCCGGAAAAAACAATCAAAGCCGCTCGGCGCAACCTAGCCCACCTTGGCACTAAACCGCTGGGGGAAGTGATTTTTTCTTATCCTAAGTTAGCCAGACTGGAAATGGATTTCGCGCTTATCGACTTGCCGCTTTGGACGCCCTTTGCCGTCAACGAAGCCCATATCGAACAACCGCTCTGGGCAAGAAGAACCGTATACGCCATCCGCCATAAACCGCTACTGGTTAACGAGTTCTTTTTACCGGAAGTTTTAAACTTGCTTTAAATCGAATTAGGCGCCGACGGATGCTGCAAGAACCTTTACCGCCAAGCGCCGAATATGAAACGTGAGCAGTAGGACTACTCCCTTTATAGTCAAAAAATAGCAACTTTATGAAGGTATGGGATGCGGCTAGCGAGGATGTCGGCAGCAGGGCAGATTTTTGCTCCATGCAAAATCTGCATTCACACCTTCCATGGCGTTTGCAGATTTTTGCTCCATGCAAAATCTGCATTCACACCTTCCATGGCGTTTGCAGATTTTTGCTCCTCGGCAATTGCTCCTGCATTGCCCTAATACGCGCCATCCCTAGCGTTCGATTGCTGCCGTTAAGCCCCCCATGGATGGGTTCACGCCGGTCCTCGATAGACACATCCCATACCTTTTATTCTTAGACGGTTTTTCGATCAAAAGGGAGTAGTTAGCGCTTACCGAATAGATTAGGGCTTTTCGGTTGAGCTTTTTTTTGCAGACAATGGTATGCGGCGCTTTCAAATTTAATCCTAAGCGACTGCGTATTTTTATTTTCTTTGACGAACAGCTCGGCTTCCTTGGCCGTCAAATCCTTGAGCAGATAGGTCGCGATACACATGCAAGGTTCGGCAAAACGTTTTCTGTCGAGTTCTTTATTGACTGAATTCTTAACTTCCCTTTCCACACATTGATCGGCAAATTCGTGTTCGAATTGATGCTTGACTAAATCGCTGACTTCGCTCCCGTGAGCGTGATCATACTTAACATGAGCTTTGCTTTTAACAGGCTCCGAAGATCTCGAAGACGACTTATCGTCCGAGCATCCGGCGATCAAAAAAAAGCCCATCAACAAGACGCCCCACACTAGACTAATATTTTTTATATAATGCATTGTTTTGATAATAGTTTTAAAGTTTAGATACTTAAGGCCAAACGAAACAATAATATGATGATTTCATGTCTTTGTATACCCTAGTACAATACGAGTCGAAACCATCAGTCCTTTACAAGTATATATTTCGCACTTCAAATTTCGGCATTGTCGGAGGAGGCCTTGGGGTGCTCGGTAAAGGCTTTGCCAGCATGGAGCAGGCATAGAGCCTACATGGACGTATTTACCAAGCACCTAAATTCCATAACCCATTGGCCATGGTTATTTGTCTTGGATAATTCATCCAGCACCTAAATAAGCCATGATTTTGAATCATTGCCAAAGACCTATGGAATTTAGGTGCTGGGTTTACGGCGTCCTTTGACGGGTACCCCAAGGCCGAATTTTCATCTACGATGGTTATACTTTGACCCGCTCTAATTAAAAAAAAATCATGACCCATTCAAACGATCTATTCTCCGCAGCAAAACAAGTCATTCCCGGCGGCGTCAATTCGCCGGTTAGATCATTCGGCGGCGTCGGAGGCACTCCGGTTTTCATCGACCATGCTTCCGGCCCTTATGTTTTCGATAGCGAAAACAAGCGTTACATCGATTATGTCGGTTCCTGGGGACCAATGATTTTAGGACACGCCCATCCTGAAGTAATCGCTGCCGTCACTGAAACCGCCCAAAAAGGCCTTAGCTTCGGTGCGCCGACCGAAATTGAAACCCGCATTGCTCAAACCGTCTGCGAACTGATGCCGTCGATCGAGTTGGTCAGAATGGTCAGTTCCGGCACGGAAGCGACAATGAGCGCGATTCGCTTAGCCCGCGGCTTCACCGGACGCGATAAAATCGTCAAATTCGAAGGTTGTTATCATGGCCATTCCGACTCGCTTCTAGTCAAGGCCGGCTCGGGCGCACTAACATTCGGCGTGCCGAGTTCGCCGGGCGTTCCTGCGGCTCTGGCGGAAAATACGATCACGTTAACCTACAACGATAACGAATCTGTCGTCGAGTTATTCAAACAAATCG
Source organism: Methylotuvimicrobium sp. (assembly GCF_050611805.1). Lineage (NCBI taxonomy): Bacteria > Pseudomonadati > Pseudomonadota > Gammaproteobacteria > Methylococcales > Methylococcaceae > Methylotuvimicrobium > Methylotuvimicrobium sp. The sequence goes on along the minus strand of NZ_JBNGHF010000075.1, from coordinate 762 downwards.
GCGACAGCATCGCTTGTATCATAGTCGAACCGGTGGCCGGTAACATGAATTGCATCCCGCCGGTTTCCGGGTTTCTCGAAACGCTGCGCCAAGTCTGCGACGAATCCGGAGCGCTGTTGATTTTCGACGAAGTGATGACCGGCTTTCGTGTAGGATTACATGGCGCACAAGGGGTTTACAACATCACGCCCGACCTGACCACGCTCGGTAAAGTCATCGGCGGCGGCATGCCGGTCGGCGCTTTCGGCGGCAAACGACAAGTCATGGAATATCTCGCACCGATCGGACCGGTTTACCAAGCCGGTACACTCTCAGGCAACCCTGTCGCCATGGCCGCGGGATTGAAAACACTCGAACTGATTGCGAAACCGGACTTCTACGAAGCTTTAACCGAGAAAACGGCCAGCTTCGTCAATGGCATGAAAGACCGCGCCAGCCAAGCAGGGATACCCCTTTCAAGCAATGTCGTCGGTGGCATGTTCGGCTTGTTTTTTAGCGAAGACAAGCAAATCACTTCTTTCGCACAAGTTGCTCAATGCGATCAAGACCGTTTCAAACGCTTTTTCCACTCAATGCTCGACAATGGTGTTTATCTGGCTCCGTCGGCCTTCGAAGCCGGTTTCGTTTCAGCCGCGCATAGTAACGAGATCATCGATGAAACGCTGGATATCGCGGCAAAAGTGTTCAAGACTTTATAAACACGCGGATTATACTCATATATGGACTCCTCGTTTATTGCAAGCCAAGTTTTCAAAAATTGAT
>NZ_JBNGHF010000074.1:0-16872 GCF_050611805.1 Methylotuvimicrobium sp. | reverse complement strand
AGAGGAAAGAGGAAAGAGGAAAGAGGAAAGAGGAAAGAGGAAAGAGGAAATTAGGGCTTGACAAATGGATTAAATGCCGCATCATTTCACCGCTCACCGCTCACCGCTCACCGCTCACCGCTCACCGCTCACCGCTCACCGCCAACTCCCTAGCGCTTTTTTAAGCTCGGCTTCGGCGCGTAGTGCGTCGAAACGTGCCGCGATATCGCGTGAATGCGCTTTGTCGCGCGCGACTTCGGCTTCGATATAGCGCGTGACCGTGGCGGCGCCGGCTTGGCGTTGTTGGTTGACTAAGCGCAAGGCTTCCTCGGCCGATGCGATCGCCGCACGCGTCACATTGAGGCGTGCCAGCGCTTCCCGGAATTTCAAATGCGCGGTTTTGACTTCGTTTTCGATCGCAAGCTTGGTCTGGGTATGCGCTTTTTGCGCTTCGTTCAATTGATGCTCGGCTTTTTTGACGGCTTCGCTGGTACCGAAACCGTTGAACAAATCCATTTCAACCATGACGCCGGCCGTGACATTGTCGCGGTTGGTCGAAAAATCGATATTCTTGCTGTCCGAGCCGTAGCTGACATACGCGTTCGCGCGCGGCAGATGCGCGCCTTTGGCCGCGCTCAATTTGCGTTCGGCGATTTCGACGCGTTTGTAGGCGGCGGCGATTTCTGGGCGTTCCTTGATGGCGCGGTTGAGTAAATCGTCGAACGATTCATGATTTTCCGGAATTTGCAGCGCCGCCGAGATCTGCTCGAATTCGAATGATTCGTCGGCATTGAGGCCGAGCAGCGTTTTAAGTCCGGTCCGAGTCAGTTCGATCGCATTCGCGGCTTGAATCTCGGCGTCTTGGGTTTCGGCCAATTGCACTTCCAACGATAAAACATCGGATTTCAATAGCGCGCCGGCTTCGTATTGGTTTTTGCTTTGCCGCAGTTCGCTGTCGACCGCCTTGATCGAATTCAACGCGACTTTATGCGCCTCGGAGCTTGCCAGCAGGCCGTAATAGGTTGAGGTCACCGCTTCGATCAATTGATTGCGGACCGCCGACTCTTGCAATTCCGCCGCTTCGACGCCGAGTTCGGCGGCCTTGGCCGCTTGATAATCCTGGCCGCCGCGAAACAGCGAATAGGTCGCTACGACTTCGGGCCGGTAATTATCGGTTCCGCCCGGTTGATTGAAATTGGTAGTACCGTCGAGATTCAGCCGCCGCTGAGATATGATCATGCCGAACGCGCGCGAGGGATTGTCGGTATGCTCGTAAGACATGCGTATTTGAGCTTGCGGGTAAAACGCGGCGAATGCTTCGCCCAATTGCGCTTGAGCCTGCCCGATACGCTCATGAGCGATTTGCAAATCCGGATTGTTTTGCAATGCAAGCGATATGGCGTCTTCCAAGGTATAAGTCGGTCGGCGTTCGAGTTCCGAGGATTGCGCGTAAGCATGCGCTTGCGGCAGTATCAATAAGCAAGCCAGAACGGCTGTTTTGGTCAATTCAAGCATAATGGCTTTCCGTTAAGGTAATGTGAATCATGCCGGCTAGTATATAAGAAAATACTAATATTAAATAGGTTTTAGAATCGAGTCGATAATACCGCATCGTAAACGTAATTATTTACATCCCCTATCGTTCCCACGCTCTGCGTGGGAACGCAGCCCGAGACGCTCTAGCGTCTCGTACCGCTGGAGCGGTACTCAGGCGTTCCCACGCAGAGCGTGGGAACGATAACTACTCCCTTTGATACTTAAGAATTATACACATCGTGGATGAAAATTCGGCCTCGGGGTGCCCTTGATAGACACATCCCATACCTTTTATTCTTAGACGGTTTTTCACTCAAAAGGGAGTAGGATATTATTAATTTCAATGGCTATTTTTTCCGGAGCATTGCTCAAATCATCGCGTAGTTCGTAAAATGCCTTTTCGAGTAGAAATAGGTCGATCAGACCGCGCGGAGCTGCATTTTTTGCAAACAAGTCGCTGCTGCTTACCGCTTCATCATAAGCAGCGAGGAAGACATCTTTAACCTCGGCTTCCCAATCCCGCATCTTGGGTTCTAGTTTGGCGATATCATTGGGCCGTTCAACGCTGGCGAGCGTCATGGCTTTATGGGCCGCATGATTCAAGGATCTTAGTACATCCGCCACATCTCTTAACGGCGAATGTTTTCGATGTCGGCCGCCGCGTAATTGCGCCGGATCGCTCTCGAAGTCGGTAAATAAAAAATCGTTTTCGGTCAGTAGCACATGCCCCAAATCAAGATTTCCATGATAACGGATTTTAATTCCTTTTGCCGGTTCGGAAATACAAGCCTTCATTCGCTCAATCAGCGCCTCGCGTTGTTCGAGTGCAGGGCGTAGCGCTGTTTGAACTGTTTCATCAAGCTCGTTCAGGCGATGTTCGAGTAAATCTAGCGTTGATGCCGCTTCAGTTTGCGCTTGCCGCACCCAGTCCGATAGGTCGTCTTCGCTGACCGGTTCGGGATCGAAAGCGGGAGTGTCAGTTACCGTGCCCAATGCCTGATGCAGTTCGCCTGTGCGTCGACCGAGCGTTTGAATGAGCATGAGATAAGCGCTATGCTTCTCCGCGGCAAGACAAGGCGCAGGTTCCGTCGTGAGACAATCTTCAAGGAATCTTTCCAAATAATCCAGCGTGTAGCTCCAACCGTCGCCCTGGTTTTTGACATAGCCTTGCAACACAGCAAGGGTCATGACATCGCCATTCTCGTCCCGATACTCGATAAAACCGGCGATGGGCGGCGTATTACGGAATTTTACCGTATTGCTCAAAAAGCATCCTATTTCAATTTCCGGATGGCGTCCGATTTGAAGACGTCGATAACCTTTCAAAAATAACCGATTGTTCAGAGCGACGGTCGTTTTATTATCTTTCGTATGAGGCGGTTGTGCGGCTAGTTGGTCGGTCTCTTTTCCAGCGCATTCGTCAAATGCGTCGGTTGGCGAACAGCGGATGACTCCTTGTTCGCAGGCGATTGTACGGTCGGCGCCAATGGCCTGGACAAGTGCTTGGCAAAATGCCTCGTCTGCAAATGCATCGCCTAAAATGCCGACTTGAGATTGCTGGCGTACTTTAGCCACGGTGAAAGGCGTTAAGTCATGTAAGCGTTTCTGATCGTGATTCTCCCATGCCAGCGCGAGCGGTAAAAAACAATGAAAAGGTTCGCCGGACTTGTGTTCGACACGGGCTAGGGTGAGTAACCACGTATTGTCTTCCGGTCCCCATTCGGCATAATCGCTAATATGCACACGGTCGATCGATTCGCTGCTGATTTCACGATGCCAGTTTTGTGCGGCGACAAAGCCCGGTAACGCGTTTTCTTCGAGTTGAGTGCGCGCTTTTTTCGACATGGCAATACGCCAAGATTCGTCTTGGCTCCGAAAAAAACTGTGCCAGCCGTCGAATAGCACTAGCGTCGGTAACTCCTCGGGTAATAAGTGCTCTTCGTGCCAAGCCGGCACATCTTCGCTATGGGCCAGCCGGAACCAATAGTAATTATAACCGGGCAGGGTAAGCAGGTAAGGTAATTCGCCGATCGGCGGAAAAGTCGTGTGTCCGAGCATTTCCACCGGCACGCATCCTTTATAGGCCGAAAGATCCAATTCGACCGCCTGCGCGGCTCGCGATAAGTTGCTGACGCATAGGATGATGTCGTCTTCGTATAACCTGAGATAGGCGAGGATTTTTCGATTGCCGGGGTGTAAAAAAACCAGTTCGCCGCGTCCGAATGCCTGGTGGTTTTTCCGCAAAGTTAAAACATGCTTCATCCAGTTGAGCAACGAAGAGCGGTCGCGCAACTGCGCCTCGACATTGACTGCCCCATAGCCATAGATCGGGTCCATGATCGGGGGCAAATACAGGCGTTGCGGGTCGGCGCGGGAGAAACCGCCGTTACGATCGGGGCTCCATTGCATGGGGGTCCTGACGCCGTTGCGGTCGCCAAGGAAAATATTGTCGCCCATGCCGATTTCGTCCCCGTAATAAATGATGGGTGAGCCCGGCATGGATAGCAGTAAGCTGTTCATCAGCTTGATTTTATCCAGCTCGTTATCCATCAGCGGGGCCAGGCGGCGCCGAATTCCGACATTCAAGCGCGCGCGAGGGTCGCTGACATAGATTTGATACATATAATCGCGCTCTTTGTCGGTGACCATCTCCAGGGTCAATTCGTCATGATTGCGCAGGAATATGGCCCATTGACAGTTTTCGGGAATCGTTGGAGTCTGCCGCATGATATCGACGACGGGATGGCGGTCTTCTTGCGCGATAGCCATGTAAATTCGAGGCATGAGCGGGAAATGATAGGCCATGTGGCACTCGTCGCCATCACTGAAATAATCCCGGACATTTTCCGGCCATTGATTGACTTCGGCGAGAAACACGCAATGCGGATAGTGTTCATCGACAATCGCACGCATTTGTTTGATCACGTCATGCGTTTCCGGTAAATTTTCGTTGTTGGTTCCCTCTCGAACGCATAGATAGGGAATGGCGTCCAGGCGCATGCCGTCAACGCCTTGATCCAACCAGAAACGCATCAATTTGATGACGGCTTTGACGACCTGGGGGTTGTTGAAATTGAGATCCGGTTGGTGAGAAAAAAAACGATGCCAGTAATAGGCATGAGCCTCATCGTCCCAAGTCCAATTCGATTTTTCGGTATCCTCGAAAATAATTCGCGTTTCGGGGAATTTTTGGTTGGTTTCGCTCCAAATATAAAAGTCGCGCTTGCCGGAACCCGGCGGCGCTTTTTTCGCAGCTTGAAACCACGGATGTTGGTCCGAGGTGTGATTGATCACCAGTTCCGTGATGACCTTGAAACCGCGGCGGTGGGCTTCTTTCATGAAACGCTTGAAATCGTCCATACAGCCGTAATCGGGATGAATGTTGCGATAGTCGGCTATGTCGTAGCCGTCGTCGCGCAATGGCGAAGGGTAAAAGGGCAGTAACCACAGCGTATTTACCCCGAGGTCTTGCAGGTAATCGAACTTCTGTATCAATCCTTCGAAATCGCCCATGCCGTTATTGTCGCTGTCGAAAAAGGCCTTGATGTGCAATTCGTAAATGACGGCATCTTTGAACCACAGCGGGTCGTTTTCCCAGTCCGGTTTGTCGCCGTTTAACGGTTGTTCAAATTCACTGCCTTCTGTTTTAGTCATGGCCTTTTCCTGCAGTAGTAAAAGGGGAGTCAAAACCAACGCCCGACGCTTACCGGTAAATATAAAACAGCCGGCGATTCGGCTCAATGCGGTTAATGCTAGTTTAGCATGCGTGTTCTGCGGGACGGGTTATTTAACCCGTCCCCAACGTTTCGGTTTGCCCTAAACATTTCGGCTGACTTCGGCCAAAGTCAAAACGTTTAGGACGGGGTTGCAAACCCCGTCCTGCTAAGTGGGAACCCATACCTTGTCAGCCGAGGCAGGATCGGTATGCATTCCCACGCTGGAGCGGTGGGAACGAGGAAACTTAAACGACGGCGTCGCTCGCACAAAAGATTCCAACAAAAAATTGCCGGACGGTCATAAATAAAAGCCATGCGGATTTTAGGTTTTTAGACCCTGCCCGCCAGTGATACAATACAACTTTCCAACCACGCCATTACCCAGGATGTCTGTGGATTCCGAACTCTCCCCCTTTCTCGACGAAGCGTCGCCCGAGCGGCTGCGCGAAATTCCCTATAACTATACTTCTTTTTCCGACCGCGAGATCGTCATTCGCTTGCTCGGCGAAGAGAACTGGCAGATTATCGAGTCGCTACGCGGCGAACGCATGACCGGCCGTTCCGCGCGGATGCTGTTTGAAGTGCTCGGCGATATTTGGGCGGTTCAGCGCAATCCTTATCTCGAGGACGATTTGCTGAACAACCGCAAACGCCGCAAGGCTCTGCTCGACGCCCTGCGTCACCGTCTGCGGCAAATGGAAAAACGTCATGCCGAATACGAAAACGAATATCCGGATCGAGCCCGGCGCGTGGCCTTGCTGATCGAAGCGACGCATCAGGCCGTGAACGAATTCGAGGCGCATTTCGACCGTACCCGAGAAATGCGCCGCAAGGCGCTTGCCTTGTTTTCGAAGCATACGCACAAAGACAACATCGGTTTCGACGGTTTTGCCCGCGTGTCTCATGTGACCGATGCGACCGACTGGCGGGTCGAATATCCGTTCGTCGTGTTGTATCCGACCAGCGAAAAAGAAGTCGGCCAATTGGTGCGCGATTGCATCAAACTCGGCCTGACCATCATTCCGCGCGGCGGCGGTACCGGCTACACCGGCGGTGCGGTGCCGCTGACCCCTTACTCGGCCGTAATCAATACCGAAAAATTGCTGGACATGGGGCCGATCGAACCGCAATCCCAATTACCGGGCGTCGAGCAGACTTATGCGACGATACATACCGGCGCGGGCGTCGTAACGCGGCGCGTAATGGACATGGCCGAAAACGCCGGCTTGGTGTTCGCCTGCGACCCGACTTCGGCCGATGCTTCGTGTATCGGCGGCAATGTCGCGATGAACGCCGGCGGTAAAAAGGCCGTGCTGTGGGGAACCGCGCTGGATAACTTGGTATCCTGGCGCATGGTGACCCCGGACGGCAATTGGCTCGAAGTCGAGCGTATTCATCACAATTTCGGCAAGATTCACGATCAGGAACTCGTCACCTTTGCCTTGAAGCGTTTCGATGCCAAAGCCAAGGAATTGTTGTCCGAAGAGCGGCTCGAGATTCCCGGCGCGAAATTTCGCCGGGACGGCTTGGGCAAGGATGTGACCGATAAGTTTCTCGGCGGCCTGCCGGGCATACAAAAAGAAGGCTGCGACGGCATCATCACGTCGGCGCGCTGGATCTTGCATAAAATGCCGGCCTATACGCGCACGTTTTGCCTGGAGTTTTTCGGCCAGGTGCGCGACTCGGTGCCGGCCATCGTCGAGATTCGGGATTTCCTGGCGGCCTTGCCGAAAAGCGGCAACGACCGGGTGATGCTAGCCGGGCTCGAACATTTGGACGAACGTTATGTCAAGGCGGTCGGCTATGCCGGCAAGGCCAAGCATCGCGGTCGGCCGAAAATGGTGTTGATCGGCGACATCGTTGGCGACGACGATCATCAAGTCGCCTTGGCGGCTTCGGAAGTCGTCAGACTGTGCAATGCGCGCGGCGCCGAAGGCTTCGTTGCGGTCAGTCCCGAATCGCGCCGGACCTTCTGGCTCGACCGGGCGCGCACCGCGGCGATCGCAAAACATACCAACGCGTTTAAGATCAATGAAGACGTCGTGATACCGCTGCCGCGCATGGGCGATTATTGCGACGGCATCGAACGCATCAACATCGAATTGTCGTTGCGTAACAAACTGTGTTTGTGCGATGCCTTGATTGATTTGTTCGAAGGCGATCTCCCCTTGCGTTTCTATGAGGACGGCGTCGATAAAACCGATTTGATCGGCGAGCGGCGCGGCCATGCCTTGATGGTGGTTGCCGAAGTTCGCGAGCGCTGGCAATGGCTTTATGACAATTTGGACTTGCCGTTGCCGCAAGCCGAGGCCCAATTTTCCCAATACGGCATCGTTGCCGGCGAACTGACCAACCTGACCGAGCAGCCGACCTTGTTTCACCGCCTGCAGGATTATTCGCTGCGAGTGTCCTGGAAGCAGGAATTGTTGCCGCGCCTGAAAGAGATATTCGTCGGCGATAATTTCCGTCCGGTCGTCGAGCGCATCGAAGCGGCGCATAAAGAGGTGCTGCGCGGAAGAGTATTCGTGGCGTTGCACATGCATGCCGGCGACGGCAACGTGCATACCAATCTGCCGGTCAACTCCGATAATTATGAAATGCTCCAGGAAGCCAACGCGGCGGTGGCGCGCATCATGGCTTTGGCGCGCTCTTTGGGCGGCGTGATTTCCGGCGAACACGGCATTGGTATCACCAAATACGAATTTCTGACCGACGAGGAGCTGGCCGGATTCCACGATTACAAGCAACGCATCGACCCGGAAGGCCGCTTCAATCGCGGCAAGTTGATGCCCGGTTCCGATCTGAGCTCTGCCTATACGACTTCGTTCAATCTGATGGGTTTCGAGTCGCTGATCATGCAACAAAGCGACATCGGCGCGATCTCCGATTCGGTCAAGGATTGTTTGCGCTGCGGCAAATGCAAGCCGGTCTGCTCGACGCATGTGCCGCGGGCGAATCTATTGTACTCGCCGCGTAACAAAATTTTGGCGACCTCGTTGTTGATCGAGGCTTTTCTGTACGAAGAGCAGACTCGGCGCGGCATTTCGATCACGCATTGGAAGGAATTCGAAGACGTATCCGATCATTGCACGGTGTGTCATAAGTGCTTCAACCCGTGCCCGGTCGATATCGATTTCGGCGATGTCTCAATGAATATGCGCAATCTGTTGCGCAAAATGGGCAAGCAAAGCTTTAATCCTGTCAAGACTGCGGCGATCGCGTTTTTGTCGACCGGACGGCCGAGCAGCATCAAGCTAATGCGCAAACTATTGATCGAATGGTCTTATAAAGCGCAACGCTTGGGTAACTTCTTCCTCAGGCCTTGGGGCAAGGCGCAGCTCAAGCGCCCGCCGTCGTCGACCGGCAAGCCGGAAATGAAAGAGTATGTGATTCATTTCACGAACAGGAAAATGCCGGGCAAGTTGCCGTCGAAAACGTCCAGAGCCTTGCTCGGCATCGAAAGTGATCAAATCGTGCCGATCATTCGCGACCCGAACAAGACCCGGACCGATTCCGAAGCGGTGTTTTATTTTCCAGGCTGCGGCTCCGAGCGCTTGTTTTCGCAAGTCGGTCTCGCGACGCAGGCGATGCTTTATGAAATCGGTGTGCAGACCGTGCTGCCGCCGGGGTATTTGTGCTGCGGTTTTCCGCAGCGCGCGGCCGGTCAATTCGACAAGGCGCAGCAGATCACGACCGATAACCGCGTGTTGTTTCATCGGGTCGCGACCACGCTGAATTATCTCGATATCAAGACCGTCGTGGTCAGTTGCGGCACCTGTCTGGATCAGTTAGTCGATTATGAATTCGAAAAGATTTTCCCCGGCTGCCGAATGATTGACATTCACGAATACCTGCTCGAGAAAGGCGTGAAACTGGAGGGCGTCAATGGCCGTCGTTATCTATACCACGACCCATGTCACAGTCCGATGCAACAACAGGACGCGATGAAGACCGTCAACGGATTGCTCGGCGCGCCGGTCAATAAATCCGAGCGTTGTTGTGGTGAATCCGGAACCTTGGCAGTCGCGCGCCCCGATATTTCGACACAGGTGCGTTACCGCAAATCAGTCGAGCTGCACCGCGACACCGCGAAACTGCGCGCCGACGATTATGATGGTCCGGTCAAGATGTTAACCTCGTGCCCATCCTGTCTGCAAGGCTTGCAGCGTTACAAGGGCGACGTCGATCAGCTCGAAGTCGATTACATCGTCGTCGAAATCGCTCGTCATGTTCTCGGCGAGGATTGGATGAAAAGCTATATCAAGCAAGCGGCCAAGGGCGGGATCGAGCGGGTGTTGGTTTGATTTTGGTGAGCGGTTAACAGTAAGTAGGGAGCAGAGAGCTGATGGCAGTCGCTTCTGCGGGACGGGGTTTTATCGTTCCTACGCTCTGCGTGGGAATGCATCCCGGTATGCTCCGCGTCCCCAGAGGCCGATAATACAAACAAGAGCTAACAAACTATACGGGGCGGGTTGATTCCCGTCCTGTAAAGAATGGGTGCCATCGGTGAGTTAAACGCGAATTTGATTGCATGGCCTTTTGTAAGATAACAAGCCGGCCAACCCGAACCCTAAAAACCAAATGGAAGCAGGTATAGGAACTTGAGTCAGTTGTAGATTGTAAGACTGGTCGGACATGATGAATCCTTCCAAAAAAACGTAATAATCGATTCCGTGTTCAGCTTCGAATAATGCTATTCCATTAGATGCATGAACTAAAAAAGCGTTCCTGTCGGCAATGACAAATTGGAGAGAATGATTTGAATTGCTGAGAGAAGTTGGTGCTAATGTTACTTGAAAATTACCACTGAGCTCATTTCCTAAGCTAAAAGCAGTTTCGAAAGGTTCGATAGTTATGGATACAGATTGTTCTTGTATTAGAGGCTGCATATTCTGAACAGGCTCAACCAGAGGTAGTAAGGAATAATAGGTAAGAGTAAGTTTACCAATAGGAATTGGATCTATAGGAATTGGATCTAAGGGGATGAAGTCGGTAAGTCCTTGGTGCGTAATAGTCATACTATGTGTTCTCCAAGAGTCCAATGAAGCATAACAATTTCCATTTCCCAAGATAGCTATAACCAAAAGCAATGAAAAAGATATGGATTTCAGATTTAAAAGCATTCGTGTTTGCATGAAGGCTATTCTATAAAAAGATGAAGTTCGGAAAATGAAGTCTAGGTTATAGTCTCATTCAAAATATGTCAATTTCCTCTGCGGTACGGGTTATTTAACCCGTACCGTCATGGTGGGTAGAACTTAGCCAAAATGGCTTTTTCGACAGCCTATTCCGGACCTGGCTTCGCCGCTTTCTACTTGAACTCAGCGTCTTAAATCGAACGCCTGCCAAACATTATCGATCAACAATTCTATCGGTTGGTATTCGATCTTATAGGCCATTTTTTGGCAATCTTTGATCCAAAAACCCAGATACAACCAGTCCAGTTTCAATTGTTTGGCCCATTCTATTTGCCAGAGCACGGCATACATGCCGGGGCTTAAATGTGAGAAGCCCGGGTCGAAAAAGGTATAGACCGCCGATAGCGCGTTATCTAGCCGGTCGACGGTCGCGACCGCGATCAATTGTTCGTCAACCAAAAATTCCACGAAAAAAGTATTGCACCAGCGGCTGCCCAAAAAATTTAAATATTCCTCCGGGCTGGATTTGGCCATGCTGCCGTCGCTATGGCGGCTGTTTTGATAGCGTAAATACAAATCGTAATGCGCTTGTTCGAATTGGGCCGGTTTAATGACGGTTCGCGTGTCTTGGTTTTTCTTTAAGCATCGTTGTTGATTGCGTTTGGGTTTAAATTGGGCTACCGGAAGCCGGGCAGGGGTGCAGGCTTGACACTGCGGACAGCGAGGGGCGTATACATAATCGCCGCTACGGCGGAAGCCTCGCTCGAGCAAACGCGAATAGAATGCGCTGTTGAGTTCGAAGGAAGGATGCACGAATGCCGAACAGGCAATCCTGTCGTCCAGATAACTGCACGAATGTTTCTCGGAAAGAAATAATGGTATCGTGGTCGTCAGTTTTGCCATGCGTCTGTCGAAGGTTTTGCCGGGCAATAGCGTTTAAGCAAGCCGGAAAAGTCGTTACGGGCGATTTCCTCGGCGCCCAGGCTCAGCAAATGTTGAGTTTGTACTTGGCAGTCGACGAGTCGATAGTTCCATTGTTTTAATTGTCTGGCTAAGGTCACGAAGGCGACTTTGGATGCATCAGTTCGTTTGTGAAACATCGATTCGCCGAAAAAAACTTGGCCGATCGTGACGCCGTACAAACCCCCGGCCAGCTCGCCGTTGAACCAAGTCTCTACCGAATGTGCCAAGCCTTGATGATGTAAGTCTTGATAGGCTTGCATCATTTCATCGGTGATCCAAGTTCCTGAAGACGCTTGGCGCGGTTCGGCGCAGCAGGCCATGACTTGATCGAAGGCACGGTCGAATGTAACGGTAAAAAGTCCTTTACGCAAGGTTTTGGCAAGGCTTCGGGAAATATTCACCCGGTCCGGAAATAAAACCAATCTCGGGTCGGGCGACCACCAAAGGATTGGCTCGCCGGGGTTGTACCACGGAAATATTCCGTTTCGATAAGCATTGAGCAGACGTTCGGTAGACAAACACCCGCCTAGTGCCAGTAAGCCGTTAGGTTCTTCGAGGGCTTTATATAGTGGGGGGAATGGCTGATTCGAACGAAACGGGTCGAGTACTGTCAATTGCATGGTTTCATGGCTTTATCGAATGATTGTCCTTAGGGTTCCGCCGGTTTTGCATTGTTCCCATATTCTGTGCTCATACTTAATATATAATTTGTAGGGTACGCTGCGCGTAACTTCGGTAGTGTCACCTAACGCTAGGTGAGGGAAAGCTACTGACGTTCAAGAACCGCAAATTTTATCAACCTAAAAAGGGTAGTTTGAGGCTTCACCAGGCCGGTGAAAGTGTTGTAGACCCTTCATGCTTCGACTTGGCTCAGCACGAACGGTCTACAGCACATGCCAACTGCTCTCTTTTCAGGATAAAATATCCTCGTTCCCACCGCTCCAGCGTGGGAATGCATACCGATCTTGATTCGGCAGCCAAGGTATGGGTTCCCACGGAGGACCGTGGGAACCAGAAAATAGCGTACCCTGCGGGGCTCTAATGTGCCAAAAAAGTTTGCCGTCAATGGCGAAATGACGGGGGGGCTCATTAGTCGAATGAAATCCAAGTGCGCCGTATTACTCCATTTCATCCAAGTATTTCTCGGCATCCAGCGCCGCCATGCAGCCCGCGCCAGCCGAGGTAATGGCTTGTTTGTATACGGCATCCATCACATCGCCGGCCGCGAATACGCCCGGTACGCTTGTCGCCGTCGCGTTGCCTTGCAGGCCGGTTTTAACCTTGATGTAGCCGTGGTCCATTTCGAGCTGGCCTTGGAAAATGTCGGTATTGGGCGTGTGGCCGATCGCGATGAATACGCCGTGTACATCCAATTCCTTCGTTTTTTCGCTCTTGGTGCTTTTGATTCGGATACCGGTCACGCCCATGTCGTCGCCGAGCACTTCGTCGAGCGTATGATCCCATTCGATCACGACATTGCCGTTTTTCGATTTTTCGATCAGTTTGTCGGACAGAATTTTTTCAGAACGGAATTTGTCGCGGCGATGCACGATTGTCACTTGCGAGGCGATGTTGGACAGGTATAGTGCCTCTTCGACCGCAGTATTGCCGCCGCCGATGACTGCAACGGGTTTGTTTTTATAGAAGAAGCCGTCGCAGGTTGCACAAGCCGAGACCCCTTTGCCTTTGAAGGCTTCTTCGGATTCCATGCCTAAATATTTCGCCGAAGCGCCAGTGGCGATGATCAATGCGTCGCAGGTATAAACGCCGGAATCACCGGTCAGTTTATAAGGGCGCGCCGATAAGTCGGCAGTATGGATATGGTCGAAAACGATTTCGGAGTTGAAACGTTCGGCATGCTGGCGCATTCTTTCCATTAGGTCGGGGCCTTGCAATCCTTCTACGTCTCCGGGCCAGTTATCGACGTCGGTCGTCGTCGTCAATTGACCGCCTTGCTGCATCCCAGTAATTATGACCGGGTTGAGATTGGCGCGCGCCCCATAGACGGCTGCGGTATAACCTGCGGGGCCGGAACCCAAAATCAAAAGGCGGCAATGTTTAGTGTCGGTCATTAAAATGTCTCCTGCAATTGAGCTGTATCGAAAATAGTCCGATTATAACTGTCCGAATAACTTCTGTCTGTAATGCTAATGAAGAGCTATTTGGTGGGATGAAGTTCAATGGCTTATCATTTGGTTAGCAGTTAGCAGTTAGCAGTTAGCAGTGAATAGTGAATAGTGAATAGTGAATAGTGAATAGTGAATCGGCGCTTCGATGTATGGCCGGCTATTTGCTTTCCATTGTCCTGATGAAAGCGTTCGCTTCGTTGATCGATTGTTCCATTGCGGTAATTAACGCCGAAACGTCCGATTGTATCGACCCCAATTCGCCTTTGAGCGAGGCGATTGCCTGCGCGTTCAGATTATGCTTTAAGTACATCACCTGGTCCTTGAACACCGACAAGACCGGCTCGATTCGGGATTCGGCTTGTTTCATCGCATTGATGAGTTGCTGATAATGCACTTTCGTCGCATCGAGTTTTTGCTGGCTGTTTCGTTTCAGCGCGGCGCTGCTGTATTCTCCGATTTCCTGTTCCCATTCGCGGAATAGCGCGCCGGATACGTCCTCGATGTCGCTGATACGTTTGTTGACCTCTTTGGCTTTTTTTACGCTGGCTTCGTATTCGCCGTTAAGATTTTTATAAGTGGATTCGAGATTGCCGCCTTTAAAGTCGGTCAATGCGGTAAATTGCTCCAGCGCGGTTTTAAATTGTTCCTTGGTTTCCTCTTGGGTGTCGCGGGCTTTCTCGACGCGGTGTACCATAACATCCCGTTTCGGAATGCCGATTTTTTCGAGGCCACTGTAATACAGGCTCGAGCAGGCCGACAGACTCATGAATACCATAGCGGCGATCAAGCGATATAAAACGGTCATAACTATCTCCATTAATGGGTTCTTTTTCGGTGTTTCATTTAAGGCTACCTCTACCGGCCAAGCCAATTTGCGCCATTATATTGAAAATACAAAGGAATTGATAATACGGTATAATTTGCCGTTTTTATCCCATCTTTATTTATTGAACATCCATGTCAGAGTTACTTTCAGAACTGAGCCGCAGACGTACCTTCGCGATTATTTCCCATCCCGACGCCGGTAAAACCACGATCACCGAAAAACTACTGCTGTTCGGGGGCGCGATTCAGTTGGCAGGTTCCGTCAAGGGGCGCAAAGCGGCGCGCCATGCGACTTCGGACTGGATGGAAATGGAGAAAGAGCGGGGTATCTCGGTCACGACCTCGGTGATGCAGTTTGAGCATAAAGACAGCATTATCAATCTACTCGATACGCCAGGACACGAAGATTTTTCCGAGGATACTTATCGTACCTTGACCGCGGTCGATTCGGCGTTGATGGTGATCGACGTCGCGAAAGGCGTCGAGGACAGAACGATCAAGCTGATGGAAGTCTGCCGCCTGCGCACGACGCCGATTTTGACCTTTATCAATAAGCTGGACAGGGAAGGGCGCGAACCGATCGAATTGCTCGACGAAGTCGAAAGCGTCTTGCAAATCGAATGCGCACCAATGACCTGGCCGATCGGCATGGGCAAGCGATTCAAAGGCGTTTATCATCTGTACAAGGACGAAATTCATTTGTTCAGCCCGCAGCATGGCGGCAAGATCGCCAAGGCCGAAGTGATCAAAGGGCTCAATAACTTTCATCTGGACGATTTGCTGAAAGATCAGGCCGACGAATTGCGCGAGGAAATCGAGCTAGTCAAGGGCGCCAGCCACGAATTCGATATGGACAAATATTTGCGCGGAGAGCAAACGCCGGTGTTTTTCGGTTCGGCGATCAACAACTTCGGAATTCTCGAATTGCTCGACGCATTCGCCGAGTTCGCGCCGGCGCCCTTGCCGCGCGAGACCGAACAGCGGGAAGTGCGTCCCGACGAGGACAAATTCACCGGTTTCGTTTTCAAGGTTCAGGCCAACATGGATCCCGCGCACCGCGACCGCATCGCGTTTTTACGCGTTTGTTCCGGCAAGTTCGACAAAGGCATGAAGATCTATCATGTTCGTGCCGGAAAAAATGTCCAGGTCCCCAATGCGCTAACCTTCCAGGCCGACAGCCGCAAAAACGTCGAAGAAGCCTATCCGGGCGACATCATCGGCTTGCATAATCACGGCACGATACAGGTCGGCGATACCTTCACGCAGGGCGAAACGCTCAAATACGGCGGTATTCCGTATTTTGCGCCGGAGCTTTTTAGGCGCGTCGTGCTGAAAGATCCACTACGCGCAAAGGCTTTACAAAAAGGCCTGATCCAATTGACCGAAGAGGGCGCGACGCAGTTGTTCAAACCGCTCAAAAACAACGACTTGATACTCGGCGCGGTCGGCGTGCTGCAGTTTGATGTAACGGCACACCGCTTGAAGACCGAATACAATGTCGAATGCGTCTATGATAACGCGCCGATTTCGACGGTGCGCTGGGTCAGTTCCGACAAGCCGGCCAAGCTCGAGGAATTCAAGAAAAAAGCATTCGAGAACCTCGCCGAAGACGGCGGCGGTTTTTTGGTTTACGTTGCCAGTAGCCGCGTCAATTTGCAATTGACCGAGGAGCGTTGGCCGGATATTAAGTTTAGTGCAACGCGAGAGCTTTGATATCGCTTGGGATTTGGTTGAAGACAAGAGATGAAATTCGCCATTCAAATCAACAGTAGTCCCACTGAGTCAAGCAGTGCCTATCATGCTTACCGATTTGTTTGCTCAGTATTGGCCGAAGGGCATTCGGTATTTCGCGTATTTTTTTATCATGAAGGGATTTACCATGCCTTCAATTGTGCGATGCCTCCCGACGACGAACTTAATTTTCCGAAGCTGTGGAGTGCGTTGGCAAAACAATACGCTATCGATCTGGTAGTTTGCATTTCCGCTGCGCAAAGGCGTGGGTTGCTACATGCCGACGAAGCTAGCCGAGTCGGCAAACAGGATAACGATTTAGCCGACGGTTTTCGTATTTCCGGCCTAGGACAATGGGTCGAAGCAACCCTACAAGCGGACCGTTGCATCGTGTTCGGGTAGTTTATGCATAAGAAATTTCTGTTTGTCTTGCGTAAACCTCCTTTCAATGGAGTCTCGGTGCAAGAGACGCTAGATAGCGTATTGACGATCGCGGCATTCGATCAAGCGGTTAGCCTATTGTTACTGGACGACGGCGTTTTTCAACTGAAGAATGGGCAGCAGCCGGAACGCTTTGGCATGAAGGATACCGCGGCTGTGTTTGGCGCGTTAGAAATTTACGATATTCACGATATCCGGGGCGAAGTCGAGTCTTTGCAGGAGCGCGGCTTGAAGCCGGGCGACTTAAGTTTGCCGGTGCGACAGATCTATCGCAAAGATGTGGCTGCGTATATGAAAGAATTCGATGTGATTCTTGCGGGCTAATTTCATCGGACCATCGCTGCGAACCCGCCTATAAAGCGGTAAATGTCAACGTAGTTGTCGCATGAGTTGAAAATTAATGAACGCTAATGT
>NZ_JBNGHF010000073.1:0-16879 GCF_050611805.1 Methylotuvimicrobium sp. | reverse complement strand
AAGCCACTGATGTTCAATATCCGCAGATTTATCAAACAGCACCGTTTCCAGGTATACGATGACCTCTGTTTAGCAAGTTTACCGATACTTGTGTATAACGGCGAGCGCAGAGCGTGGGAACGATAATTGTCGGGGGACTGAATAGTTACCATTACCAGAGACAAAGCCAGGAATTAGGAAACGCTAATGGACTGAATTCATTAACCTGAGGCTTTATTATAAATTGAAGAGAGCTTCTATTTATCCTCATTCGGCGCGTCTTGATCCTTTATTTAAAGAAGGGGTTGGGTTTCGGGAAGGTGCCGGTGCGATGTTGAGGGTAGGACCGTTCATGCTTTGGCAGTGCTAGGCACGAACGGTGGTTTATCTCTGGCTCTTGTGTTCTTATAAGGTAATCAGTGCGTCGCCGACTGTTACCGAAGAACCTTCCTTAATATGGACGATAGATACCGTGCCGCTGGTTTTTGAGCGAACTTCGGTTTCCATTTTCATCGCCTCTAGGATCACGACCACATCGCCGGCTTTTACCGAGCTGCCTATTCCGACATTGATCTTCAAGATATTACCCGCCATTGGCGCTTGAACGACCGCGCCTCCGGAGCTGATTGGCTGAGCAGTTTCCGATGGTGTCGTTGCAGGCTTGATGTCAAATGTTGTTCCGCCAGGCGCAACCGAGACATTAAAGGTTTTGCCGTCAACGTTGACGCTGTAGGTTTCGGTTTGGCCGACGGTTTTTTGCGGTGCGGTCGGAACAGGGGGTGCGGGTTCGTTCGAAGGCGGGGCTTCGAATGCTTCGGCCTGGCCGCGATGGCTAATGAATTTCCAGCCGATTTGGGCGAATAAGCCATAAATCAGTGTGTCTTCTTCGAGATTGTCGGCTAATGTTACGCCTTCTTCCTTGGCTTTGGCGCGGACTTCCTCGATTAATTTGCCCATTTCGGGTTCCAGCAAATCTGCTGGACGGCAGGTGATCGGTTTGGCGCCGTTAAGCACCTTGGCTTGAAGTTCGGCATTGACCGGAGCCGGCGTAGCACCGTATTCGCCTTTCAATACACCGGCGGATTCCTTGGTGATGGTTTTATAGCGTTCGCCGGTCAATACATTGATGACCGCTTGCGTACCGACGATTTGCGATGTTGGTGTCACAAGCGGAATGAAGCCAAGGTCTTCTCGGACTCGCGGTATTTCTTTCAAGACCTCATCGAAGCGGTCAGCGGCATTTTGTTCCTTTAGTTGGCTTTCCATGTTGGTCAGCATTCCGCCGGGTACTTGGCTGGTCAGAATGCGGCTGTCGACGCCTTTTAAATTGCCTTCAAAACGTGCGTATTTTTTGCGAATGTCGCGGAAGTAGGCGGCAATGTCTTCCAGTTTTTTGATGTTGAGCCCGGTATCTCTTGGTTGGCCGGCAAATGCGGCAACCATGGTTTCGGTGGGGCTGTGTCCGTAAGTCATGCTAAGCGAGGATATTGCCGTATCGACATTGTCAATACCGGCTTCGGCGGCTTTAATCAGTGTTCCGACGCTCAGTCCGGTTGTGGCGTGGCAATGTAAATGCACCGGAATCGATAAGCTTTGTTTGAGGCGGCCAACTAATTCATAAGCGATATAGGGCGTCAATAAGCCAGCCATATCCTTGATACATACTGAATGCGCGCCCATGTCTTCGATTTGTTTGCCTTGATCGATCCACATGTCGAGCGTATGTACCGGGCTGACCGTGTAAGAAATGGTGCCTTGGGCGTGTTTGTCCGTGGCTAGTACCGCTTTTACCGCGCGCTCGATATTGCGCATATCGTTCATTGCGTCGAAAATTCGAAAGACGTCGATACCATTGACCGCACAACGTTCGACGAATTTGTCGACGACATCGTCGGCATAATGCCGATAACCGAGAATATTTTGGCCGCGAAACAGCATTTGTTGGGGGGTATTGGGCATTGCAGCCTTCAGTTGGCGAAGGCGTTCCCATGGATCTTCGCCCAAATAGCGGATGCAGGCGTCGAATGTGGCGCCGCCCCAGGTTTCCAAAGACCAGTAGCCGACTTTATCAAGTTTTTCACAGATCGGTAGCATGTCTTCGATGCGAAGGCGTGTCGCCAGAATCGACTGGTGCGCGTCGCGTAATACGACTTCTGTGATTCCTAAAGGTTTGGTTTTGGCTGCTGTCATAGCTTTGGGTTCTCCGTGGACCTTATGGGAGGTCAAATCATTAAAAGTTGATACGGCTTTAAGTGTTAATCAGGGCGTTCAATTAACTTCGGTTGCGATTAAAAAAGGTGCTTGGTTACGAGTATGGCTGGTATCCGGAGTCCTAGAGCAGATGCAAATGGGCTGAAATTAAAGTCGTTTGGCATGCATTATATTGAAAAAACAAAGCAACATCATCTTGAATTGCTTTACGGGAAAAACGAGCAGGCCTTAGTAATGAGAATATTCGAGGCTTCGGCGTCGCAGTTTGATGTCATTTATCGCATGGGCTTCATATAGCCATATCATTTAATGGCTATATGGTTGAGCTATGATTGTTGCGCTTTAAAGAGGTATCTCAACGGTGCAGGGTCTTATTGCGCAGTGTTTGCCGCACCTAAATTGTGCTTTTGTTTATTAATGCGCCCTATAAAAGGGCGGTTGCTTTTGTGTTGGTAGAGGTTTTATTTTCTTATGTGCTGTTTCTTAAGTGTATTTTAATATTGGCACATTGTCTGCATTAGACAAATTGGGTTGTATCTTTAATACTACAATTTGCGTAAAACGCAACAAAAGCTATACTTAAATCATAACGAATCAATAGGGTTAAGCGCTTTTATTAATAAAAAAGATTAATCTAAGTAGTCGAATTACTGATTCACTAGAATGTTTTCCGATAGCTACTCTACTTTAAATAGGCGACACTTATGTACATAAATAACAAGCAAACTGGTTGGCGATTGACTCTTGTAAGCGCGATACTGATGTCTTCAGTAGTGCAAGCTGATGATGAAGGTCTAATTGAGAGTTTAACGGGTTCCGATATCAATAAAACCGCGCCGATGCGCGATCTTGGAATCGAGTTCGGCGGTTGGGTTTCCGCCGGTATAGCCGGCAACCCGGATGATCCGCGCGACAAAACTAATGGCCCGGTAACATTCAATAACCGTGCGAACGAATTCCATATGCATCAATTGTATGGCTATATCGAAAAAGCGGTCGATACTGAAAGCAATAAATGGGATTTGGGTTTTCGTGCCGATGTTGTTTATGGGGTGGATGCGCGTTTTACTACGCAAGGTAACTTCGACAATAACCTAGTCGTCGATTCTTCATCGAGATTCTACAAGTTGGCATTTCCACAAGTATATGCCGAATTGTTCGCGCCGATCGGAAACGGTTTGACGACTAAAGTCGGTCACTTTTATACCATTATCGGCAATGAAGTGGTTACCGCACCGGATAACTTTTTCTTTTCGCATGCTTATACGATGCAATACGGCGAGCCGTTTACGCACACAGGTGTGTTGATGTCGTATCCTCTTAACAATAACTTCGAGTTAACTGGTGGTGTGGTCTCAGGTTGGGATTCGTTTTTTCAACAGCCGGCTAATTTTCTCGGTGGCGTGAGTTATACGACCGATGACGAAAAAACCTCGTTGGCAGTCTCTTTCATTACGGGCGACACTATCGTGGCCGATAGAGGCGATACCGCAGACGGTTCTAAAATCGAGCGTCACCGTTCGATGTATAGTGTTGTTTTATCTCATGATTTTCTCGACAACTTGCATTATACCTTGCAGCACGATTTCGGTGTGCAAGACAATGTTTATCAATCGGGCGGCGATTCGAAATGGTATGGCCTCAATCAATATTTAACTTATGATGTTAACGATGAATTGGCTACCGGTCTTCGTTTTGAATGGTTCCGCGATCAAGACGGTACTCAAGTTACCGGTGATGATAACCATTTCTTCGCGATTACGGCCGGTGTTAATTATTCTCCGCTATCCTGGCTGATGTTAAGACCTGAAATCAGATACGATTGGGTAACCGGTGCGAACGCTTTCGATGCGGGGGCTTCGGATGATCAGGTTCTTATTTCTGCCGACGCAATCATACGCTTCTAATTACACGCAAATTTGAAATTGAAGATTACGGCGCCTTTAAGGCGCCGTTTTTGTTTGGAGAGGGCTGTATTAATTTGTAATTTTCAGAAGATTTTAAAAAGGAGTAGTCTTTAAATCTCTATACGAATGATATTGATTATTAATAACGCTTGCTGTATTGTATTCGATAACTTTTTTGATCTACAAAAATCATTCCGGTTTGCGTCCGGTTGTAAAACAATCAATATTATTTGGGGGAATTATGTTTCATTCGAAACGGGTGATCGGGCCGTTATCGCTAGCCTGTCTTTCAGTTAGTGTGGCAACGGCGGCACAGGCCGTCGACAAAGACGCGCCGCCGACGATACTCGATACGGTCAAGGTTATCGGCGACCCGAGTAAGGCTCGAGATATGCCGGCTTCGGCGCAATATCTCGATACCGGCGATATTCGCGATCAGACGTATAGCGACATCAATCGAATTTTGCGTAAAGTACCCGGAGTCAATATTCGCGAGGAAGATGGTTTCGGTCTGTTTCCGAATATCAGTTTCCGCGGGGTCGATACGACGCGTAGCGCTAAAATCACCGTAATGGAAGACGGTGTCTTGACGGCACCGGCCCCATATTCTGCGCCTGCCGCTTACTTTAATCCGGCCGGCGGTCGTATGAGCGGCGTCGAGGTTATGAAAGGCGGCAGTCAGGTCAAATACGGCCCGCATATCACCGGCGGTGTATTAAATTATCTGTCGACGCCGATTCCGGAGGACGGCAAGGCCTATCTGAAGACGATCTATGGTAGTTACGATGAAGTCCGCTCACACGGTTATGTCGGCAAGACTCACGATACCGAATTCGGACGCTTCGGTTATCTGGTTGAGGGTTTTTATCGCCGCTCCGACGGCTTCAAGACGATCGATTCGACCGCCGGTTTTGAAGGCAGTGATGATACCGGTTTTTCACAAGTTGAACCGATGGTGCGTTTGATGTGGGAGCCGAATACCGAAATGTACCAAAGACTCGAGGTCAAGTTCGGCTATTCGAACATGGATGCCGACGAAACCTATCTTGGCTTGAGCGAAACCGATTTTAGAAACGATCCCTACCGGCGCTATGCGGCATCGCGTTTCGATAACATCACGACTGAGCATTTCAGAGGCTTCGCACGGTATTTCATTTCGCCGACCGACGATTTGGATATCGTCACGACGGCTTACTATAGTGAATTCGCAAGGAATTGGAGTAAATTGAATGATATTCGGAGTCGTGCTGGTGGTTTGTCAGGTAATATGGGGTTGTCAAGCGCATTGGCAGGGGGGGCTTCCGGAGGAGGTTTTTCCGGGGATGGTCTTCAATGTCTTAGAGGCAATCTCGCTTGCGGGCTTAGAGTTAGAGACAATAACCGTGAATACTATTTAGGCGGCGTAGAGTCGGTTGCGAATTACCGCTTCGATTTGGGCAATACGCATCACGAAATGAGTGGTGGTTTCCGCTATCACGAAGACGGTGAAAAACGTTTTCAGCATCAAATTACCCATTTTCAGGATGCGAGCGGTGCTATTATCGGTAGTAACTTTGGCGAACCGGATACGTTGCCCGGTGGTCAGGCTAACAGACGGCAGGATACGCGTGCTTATGCGTTTTTCCTGAAGGATCGTATCGAATTCGGTAATTGGGGTTTCACTCCGGGGGTTCGTTACGAACATTTGTATCAAGAGAATAAAAATTTCCAAAATCCTACGCAAGATGGATCCAGCTCATTGGATATGTATGCCGGCGGTGCAAGCTTGGATTATAAATTTAATGAGGATCTAATGGTGTTCGGTAGCGTACATCGAGGCTTTTCGCCGCCT
Organism: Methylotuvimicrobium sp.; assembly: GCF_050611805.1. Taxonomy (NCBI): domain Bacteria; kingdom Pseudomonadati; phylum Pseudomonadota; class Gammaproteobacteria; order Methylococcales; family Methylococcaceae; genus Methylotuvimicrobium; species Methylotuvimicrobium sp. Next base: position 10,951 of record NZ_JBNGHF010000073.1, on the reverse strand, counting down.
GGACCCCAAAATGCTGTCGTCGATGGTTTAACCGAAGAAACCAGTAATGCTTACGAATTGGGTGCGCGTTATACTCGTGGCGCGTTTTCTGCCGAAGTTATCGGTTTCTATACTCAATTCGAGAATTTATTGGTTGTCGATAGTATAGGAGGTACCGGTAGCGGCAACAGCGAAAACTTCGGAGAAGTCGATTCGCGCGGCGTGGAGGTCGCTCTTAATTTCGACGCAGGACAGGCTTTTGGTTTGGGATTCCGTAATCCATACTTCGTATCTTTTACCTATACCGATACCGTGCAATTAAACGATGCTGCTTCAGAGGATGCAGAGTCGATATTCAGTTTCGGCAAAAAAGGTAATCGCATGCCGTATATTCCCGAGTATGCGGTCAGCTTCGGTAGCGGTATACACTTTGATAAATGGGGTGTCGACGTTACTGGTAACTATGTTGGCGAAACGTTTACGAGTGCCAGCAATACTTCTCAGCAGTTGGATGGTAATGGCAACCCCGATTCGCGTTTCGGTAAAACCGACGATTATGTGGTTGTCGACGTGGCCGCTTATTATCAAGTGACCAAAGAAATCAAGCTACTCGGTGGCGTGCAAAATGCCAATAATGAAGAGTATAACGTATCGAGACAGCCACATGGCCCTCGTCCCGGCATGCCGATTTTTGCCTACGGCGGCTTCGAGCTAGACTTCGATATTTAAGTTTGTCTTGACCGGCCTGGAGCTGGCCGGACTTAGGGCAAAATCGAGTGACCCTTCCGAATCAAGCACAAGGATGTGCTCTTTTTTCTCGATTGGCGAGCGTTAGTCGCTACACATGACCCCGCCTGCCCAAGCGAAAAAGAGAAGTCCACCAATTCTTGCGCTGATTGCGGCATTGAATGGACTTAATTTTTCGAGCGTTATGATCAAGGTTAATACCAGCATGCCGGTAATATTCATCAGGCCAACCGAAAACATCACGAGCATTTCTGCCCAGCAACAGCCCAAGCAAACAACTCCATGTTGTGTGCCCATTCGATAAGCTCCCATTGATCCATCGAGCCATCGGTTCATTAAAAAACCGACCGGGCTTTGGCAATAGCTTAGGCAAGCATTTTTAGTCGGGGAAAACTGATAGGTGCCGGCCAGTAATAGTATCGCAATTGCGAGACCCCGATTGTTGTTGTCCATCATCGGAGACAGCCAGAGCAGTCCGTGCATTTGCCACTGCAATAGCGTCAATACGGTGCTGAATAAAAGCCAGATGCTCAAATAGCCGAGCACGAACAGCGAGGATAAACGAAAAAGGTTTTGACCTCGTTTGCGGCAAATGGTGGCAAATGCCAGCACGGTCGGAAATGCGGAAGGGAGCATCATCGCGATCATCATGACGGCCCACATAGAAAAGACGATACCGAAATCGAAGGCCGACCATGCTGAAGTCGCGGAGGGCGGCATCCACATTTCCGTCATTGGCGTTTCGGTCATGTAACGGTATTGCCAGAATACCCCGGCCCATGCCATGAGATTAACGGCCAGTAAGGCCGCAAACAGCGTATTTTGGGTTCGGGTCACGACTTAGGGGCGGTATTCGAAGTTGGAGTAAAAGCCGTTGCGTTCCGAGAAGGTCCAGTCGTATTGATAATCTTTGTAACGGTAATGTTTGGAGCGGGCGACGATCGAGGCGTGTGAGGGAACCACGCACAGAGGCGGATTGCTGATTGTCGATTCGCCGCCGGATATGCCTTGAATGCTTTCGATTTCGGCTTCGGCGATGCCCGGAATGCTCAGACGGCGTTGGTTGTTTTCGGACGAATAATGTATCGGCGTTTTTTCGATGCCGAGCACTTCACTCACTAAACTCATCAAAATTTGCGGATGTCCGCCCGCGCGGCCGCCGAAGATTTCGGTAATCGCGTTTGCTTGATCGTCGTCAGCGCGGTCGTCGATATAGAGCGCGGCTTGCCAGTTGCCTTCGATCATCGTCCCTGGCGAGTAGCAGGCCAGGACTACATTAAGATTGTCGAGCGAAACCTCTTGGTAATGGCCTGTTTCGATATGCCAAGCGACCAGTAATTTACAGGTGCCTTCGCTAGGTGGTTTCAGCCATATGCAAGGGCAGGCAGTTTCGCAGTTACAAGCTTCAAAATAGCCGCCTTTTAAATGCCAAGTTTTATCGGTCTGGTTCATAACGTTCTGTCAAAAAGATTCTTTAAAAGGTCGCAAGTCGAGTTCGTGTGTCCAGGCGCTCGGGTGTTGTTGATGCATCGCCCAATAGGTGTCGGCGATTGCATCGAGTTGCATCAAGCCTTCCGGACCCTTTTGTGCGACAAACTCGGGGAATTGCGTTCTGGCTCGTTCTCCATCGATTACACCGTCGAGAATTGTATGCACGACATGAATCCCGCGCGGTGAGAATTCTCGCGCCATGCCTTGCGCCAAGGCTCTAAGTCCGGCTTTGGCGGAAGCGAAAGCGGTAAACGGCGGCTTTGCTCTTAGCGAAGCGGTGGCGCCTGTAAAAAACAGCGTGCCTTTGCCGTGTTCGAGCATGAGAGAGACGGCTTCCTTGCCGAATAAAAATCCACCCAAACAATTTTGCTGCCACAAACGAGAGAATGTTTCGTTTTCGGTTTCCAAAAGAGGGCTACGAATATTACTGTCGACATTGTAGGCGGCAATTTCGAGCGGATAGCCTTGTAAGGCTATCGTTTCGAAAAGATGCTCAATGTCGTGCTCAACCGTTGCATCGGCGACGACTAAGGTGGCCGATCCGCCTTGTTGGCGAATGGTTTTGGCCACATGTAGCAGCTTATCTTCACTTCGTCCTGCAATAAAAACGTGCAAACCTTTGGACGAAAAACATTTGGCGAGTGTGGCGCCCAGGCCTTGTTCCGGACCTACCCCAATGACTACGGCTGAACATGGCTTCTGCATCTTTAAGCGCGTCCCGCCGCAGTCGCTTCGGGAACTTCTATCAATTTACCGTTTTTAACATCATAGATATAACCGTAAATCGGAATATCGGACGGTACCAACGGATTGTTTTTGATGCGCATCACGTCCTCCGTCACGCTTTGCGCCTGATCCTTGATGGTCAACCAATTGATGTATTTGCCGTCGGTGCAACCGGGGCCTTCGCAACTGTCATGCCAGCCATCGGCATCGACCGAGGCGGTTTTTAGACTGCTAGATAATAAATCGCTCATAATTTCATTCGTGAAGGTTTCCATGCCGCAGTCGGTATGATGGATCACGAACCATTCGCGGGTGCCCAAGAGTTTGTAGGAAATGACTAGCGAACGGATTGCGTCGTCACTGGCGCGTCCACCGGCATTGCGGATGACGTGAGCGTCACCTTCGGAAAGGCCTGCGTATTTGGCGGGGTCGAGACGAGCGTCCATGCAAGTTAGGATTGCGAAACGACGTCCGGGCGGCATTGGCAGATCGCCTTTGTCGAAACTGTTGGCGTATTCGCGGTTGGCAAGTAAAACTTCATTCAATACATTGCTCATGTGTTTCTCCTCATTATTATTGTTGGTGACGCGCGGTAACTTATGCGTCTAATTAATTTTACCGAATATTAAAGAAAAGTTATTGGCTGGCATATCGATTTGTTCTTTTAGTTCCATGCCGTGTCTTTCGGCCGCTTTTCTGAGGTCGGCCACATCTTTTAAGCCCCATTCAGGAACGCCGGCAGAGCTCAGCGTTTCATGAAATTCTTTGTTGCTATCGGTCGTAAAGGAATCTTCGACTTTAAATGGGCCGTAAATCAGCAGAATGCCTTCGTCAGTTAAAAGATGCGACGCGCACTCCATCATACCATCGGCAATTGTTATTGGCGCAACTTGAAAAATGTTTATGCAAAAAATGGCTGAAAAGCTATTCGGGGGGCCGGGGTTGAACCAGGTTTCAGGGTCGGTTAGATCAAGGTGTGAGGGGTCGGCAATGTTGTCGTTGTTGTGCTCCGTGGATAATTTTTTGATGTTATTGAAGACTTCTATGTCTTTATCCGACGGATGAAAATGCAAGTGGTCGAAATGCGGTGCAAAATAATTGATGTGCATGCCGCTGCCGCTGGCCATTTCGAGAACGCGGCTCGGGTCTTTTGGTAGTTTTTCTTTTAATACGCCCAGTAGCGGGTCTCGATTTCGACTGCCGGCCCACGCAACATATTCGCTAAGCGGATGTGGGTCTAAAGGAGGTCTGTCTTGATTCATGGTTTAAATCCTCTTTTTATGGGTAGCTCGTTCAATAAAGCATTCTTTATGCCAATCAACTTAGTAATAAAAATAATTTTGATAACAATGGGTTAGCTATTCTAGTGGTGTGTTTTGTGAAATTATGTTTCAATTAGTGAAATTAATTTTCACAAGGGTGCTGCATGAATGAGACTTCGTTTTCCGATTTAACGCCGACTTTTTTTTTACAGACTTTTGTGTTGGAGTTGATGCATGCTGCCGAGCAGCAAGGCAAGACACATAGTGAAGAGCTTATCGAATACATCGCTCGAACTGCGGGAAGGTTTTTTGAAGAAACTTATCGAGAAGAGCGTAATATTGATGGTGCTTTGGATATGGACAGTTATATCGAGTTAATTGTTGGGTTAAAAAATAAAATCGGCGGTGGATTTTCTCTGGACTCGGCTGATAGTCAATGTATTCGGGTTAAAAATAGTTGCTGTCCTTTTGGGGAGGGTGTGACGCATTTTCCGGAATTATGCCGAATGACCTCTAGTGTTTTCGGCGGGATTGCGGCCAGAAACTTCGGTTATGCCAAGGTGGAAATCGCTAAGAGCATCGCTCGTGGGGATGGCGGCTGCGATGTGTCTGTATATCTGAATGAGGAAGAGGCAAAAGGACGTCCTGGGCTTGAATACGGTCACCGAAATAGTGAGGAGGATGCGGGTAATATGACGGATTTGCATTCTCGAATTGAAGAGAGCATGCAAAAAATATGGCGGTTGAAATCGCCAAGACCCACTAAAAAGCAGCCGCCCGTTATAGTGGCAAAATCTCCGGTAATGCAAAAAATATTGCAGGCGATTGAAAAAATTGCTCCGACAGTTGCGACGGTGTTGATTCAAGGAGAAACCGGGGTTGGTAAGGAATTGGTTGCGCGCGCTATTCATGCGATGAGTTGGCGCAGCGGTCAAGCTTTCATGGCAATTAATTGCGGTGCGATTCCCGATACTTTAATTGAGAGTGCGTTGTTCGGGCATGAAAAAGGGGCATTTACCGGGGCGGTGGAGATCCAGCAAGGTGTTTTTGAGCGCGCCGATGGCGGTACGCTGTTTCTGGATGAGGTGGATTCGTTGTCTGCGGGCGCACAAACTCGTCTGCTAAGGGTGGTGCAAGAGGGTGAGCTCGAGCGAGTTGGGGGTAAAAAAACCATCGAGGTCGATGTGCGTTTGATTTCCGCGACAAATCAGGATTTACAAGAGCGTGTCGAGCAAGGTTTGTTTCGTAAAGACTTGTTTTATCGCTTGAATGTGGTGAAGTTATCTATTCCGCCATTGACGCAAAGAGGGGAGGATTTGCCGTATTTAGTTCAGGTTATCTTGAAAAGGCTGGGCGAAAAATATAATAAAACGGTGCTTTCGGTTAGTCGGGGCGTGATGCAAAAGATTCGCGCTTATCATTGGCCTGGTAATGTCAGAGAGTTGGAGAATGTGTTGGAGCGTGCTGTTTTGTTTTCATCCGGTTCCGAAATTACGCAGCTTGATCTAGAGCTATCCTCTCAGGCTGCGGTAGGCGATAACTGGCGAGACATCAAGGAAGGCGTTGTCGCGGATGCGGAGCGCAATTTTTTGCAAGTGTCTTTACGCCTGCATCGCGGTGATGTCAAGAAAGTGGCTGCAGCGATGGAATTGACGCCGAGAGCGGTGTACGGAAAGTTAAAAAAGTACGGCATGGATGCCGGTCAATTCCGCGTTAATCCGGGTTTGGATGTGGACCGTTAATAATTTCGCTGAACCGAAAATTCGGCGAGAGCAATCAGGGCGGTCTTGTAGATCGAGTCGGGTAAAATGGTTAGCGCATCGATTGCTTTTTGGGCTTCTTCGTGGGCTCTTTGTTCGGTGTAAGCGATGGCTTGGGTTTTTTGTACGACGTTATAGACTTCTTGGAAGGCGTCGCGGTCGCCGGTTTTGATCGCATCGATGATGATTTGCGTTTCTTCAGGGGCGCCGACCTGAATGGCGTGTATTAACGGTAGTGTGGGCTTGCCTTCGGCTAGGTCGTCGCCAAGATTCTTGCCGAGCTCTTCCTTGGTGGCTTTGTAGTCGAGGGCGTCGTCGATTAATTGAAAAGCGATGCCGAGATGTTGGCCGTATCGTGCAAGGTTGTCTTCAATTTCCGGGCCGCTTTCCGAAATCACTGCGCCGAGTCGTGTGGCGGCGCTGAATAAAATGGCGGTTTTACGCGAGATGACCTCAAGATATTTGGCTTCGGTGGTCTCCGGATTGTTGCAGTTGAGTAATTGCAATACCTCGCCTTCGGCAATTGCGGTCGTGGTTTTGGACAGGATTTCCATCACGCGCATGTTGTTGGTTCTAACCATCATTTCAAAAGCGCTTGAATACAGATAGTCGCCTACTAAAACGCTGGCGGCATTGCCCCAAACCGCGTTGGCGGATTCCTTGCCGCGTCGCAATTCCGATTCGTCTACGACGTCGTCATGCAGTAAGGTTGCGGTATGAATGAATTCAATGACTGCGGCTAAAATGAGGTGGTGATTGTGAATCGGGCCGAGCGCTTTGGCTGCTAATAATAGTAACATCGGGCGCAAGCGCTTGCCGCCGTTGCCGACAATATAATGGCCTACTTGATTAATAAGAATGACATCGGAGCTTAACTCGTCGAGAATGAGCTGGTCGACCGCTTTGGTTTCCTCTGTTGTGAGGCCCTTGATGGTGTTGAAATCCGGATGTTGCTTAGTATTCGGGCTAAGGTTGGTTTGGGATGCCATGAGTCGATGAGTGCTCAAAAAATGTCAATTAAAGTTTGTTTCGGGTATGCGGCCCGTGAAATCCGATTAATAAAATTATTTTCGGGTAAAGGCTAAGATAACTGACCATGCTATTGAATAAAGTATATTGGTGTCAATAGCTTTGTTGTGTTATTTTATGCGTTGAAATCGAATAGTTCGTTGGATATAAGTTTGACGTAACTTTTTTTTAAAAATATAATTATCTGTTTACTTTTAACAGATAGTTGCTTGATGGAGCTGACGCGGATGTATGCGGTAATTCAAACAGGTGGAAAACAGTACCGGGTTGAAGAGGGTGCGACCTTAAAAATAGAAAAACTTGAGCTGGGAACAGGCGATAGCGTCGAATTCGATAAAGTGCTGATGGTTCAGTCGGGTGATGCTGTAAAAGTCGGTCAACCTTATGTCGAAGGCGGCAAGGTTACAGCGACAGTGTTGTCTCAAGGTAGACACAAAAAAGTCAAAATCATTAAATTCAGAAGACGTAAGCATCATATGAAGCAAATGGGGCATCGTCAGTATTTCACAGAAGTCCAGATTACTGGTATTTCTGCTTAAATTATTTCGGGAGTAAGGTAATGGCTCATAAGAAAGCGGGTGGTAGTACTCGGAACGGTCGCGATTCCAATGCAAAACGCTTGGGTGTTAAAATGTTTGGCGGTCAAGTGGTGAAGGCTGGAAATATTATCGTGCGTCAGCGCGGAACGAAATTTCATGCAGGCGATAATGTTAGCTGCGGTAGAGATCATACCCTATTTGCAACGGCAGAGGGCAAAATCGTTTTTCAGGTCAAAGGGCCTAATAAACGCAAGTTTGTCAGTATTGTTGCTGCATAAGACCTTGCGCCGCATTCGCGGCAAGCAGTGTTTGATGAAAAGCCTCGCCCTTCAAGGTGGGGCTTTTTTGTTTGTGAACGGATGAAGATGCGGCGTGTAAGCGATGAAATTTGTTGATGAGGCGGTGATTCGGGTTGAGGCCGGCGATGGCGGTAATGGCGCCGTCGGTTTTCGCCGTGAAAAATATATTCCGAAAGGTGGGCCGGATGGTGGTGATGGTGGTGATGGTGGTAGTGTCTATTTGGTAGCTACCGAAAACGTCAATACCTTGGTGGATTTTCGTTACCAGTCGGTGCATAGGGCTCAGCGTGGGCAAAACGGTATGGCTCGCAATTGTACCGGTAAGAAAGGAGAGGATTGCTTGGTGCCTGTGCCGCCCGGAACCTTGGTGACTGAGGCTGAAACCGGTGAGGTTTTGGGTGAGTTGGTCAAGGCGGGTGAGCGGTTACTGGTCGCGCAAGGCGGTTTTCATGGTCTGGGAAATACACGGTTCAAGAGTAGCATTAATCGTACGCCGATGCAGGCGACGAAAGGGACGCCAGGCGAGCATCGGATGCTCAAGCTGGAATTGACTCTGATTGCCGATGTCGGGCTTTTGGGCTTGCCCAATGCCGGTAAATCAAGTCTGATACGGGCGGTGTCGTCGGCTCGTCCGAAAGTCGCCGATTATCCGTTTACGACCTTGCATCCGAATTTGGGTGTGGTTAGGGTCGATGATTTGCGCAGTTTCGTTATCGCCGATATTCCCGGTGTGATCGAGGGTGCGGCCGAAGGTGCCGGGTTGGGCTTGCAGTTTTTAAAGCACTTGTCGCGCACCGGGTTGTTGCTGCATTTGATCGATGTGATGCCTTATGAGTCGATGGATTCGCCAGTCTCTTCAGCGCGTAAGATCATTCAAGAAGTTAAGTCGTGGAGTGATGATTTGGCCGATAAGCCGCGTTGGTTGGTGCTGAATAAAATCGATAGGCTTGAGTCCGATTCGGTGGAGCAGCATTGCCAGGCTATTGTTGACGAATTGGAGTGGCAGGGACCCGTGTTCAAGGTTTCGGCTTTGCGGGGTGAAGGAACGCGTGAATTGATGTTCGCGATCATGAGTTTTTTGGAAGAGCGGCGGCGGAGCGACAGTGAGCAGAAGTGATTTTGCTAAAACGAAAAGGGTAGTGGTCAAAATCGGTAGTTCTTTATTGACCGCTGGTGGGAGAGGTCTCAACAAGGAGGCAATTGCGGCTTGGGTTGAGCAAATGGCAAGTTTGCGTGCGCGCGGCATTGAAGTAATTTTGGTGTCTTCGGGGGCGGTAGCCGAGGGTATGGCTCGTTTAGGCTTGAGGATTCGTCCGAAAACATTGCATGAATTGCAGGCAGCGGCTTCGGTGGGGCAAATGGGGTTGGTTCGTGTTTTTGAAAATAATTTTCAGCAACACGGATTGCATGCCGCGCAGGTTTTGTTGACGCATGATGACTTGTCGGATCGGCGGCGTTATTTAAATGCGAGAAGCACGTTGTTGGCGCTGCTTAAATTCGGTGTCGTGCCTGTCATTAATGAAAACGATGCGGTGGCGACCGAAGAAATTCGTTTCGGCGATAACGATACATTGGGTGCTTTGGTGGCGAACCTAATTGAAGCCGAGTTGTTGATTATTTTAACCGATCAGCAGGGGTTGTTTACTGCAGATCCCGGCGTCGATCCTGCTGCGCGTTTGGTTTCGGAAATCAATGTAAATGATGCGAGTCTCGATATCATGGCTGGCGATAGTCGTAGCGGGCTTGGTCGAGGAGGGATGTATACCAAGGTGCGTGCGGCAAGATTGGCTTCGCGTTCCGGTGCAGCCACTGTGATTGCGGCCGGTGTCGTGGAGAATGTAATTGCTGAAGTTGTTGCGGGTAAATCGATTGGTACCTATATGGTGCCGAGTATTGGGCCGTTATTGGCGAGAAAGCGTTGGTTGGCCGGGCAGTTGCAGGTTAAGGGGCGTCTGGAATTGGATGATGGTGCGGTGAGGGTTTTAAGGGATGCCGGTAAAAGTTTATTGGCGGTAGGGGTAATAAGCGTAATCGGCGGGTTTCAGCGCGGCGAATTGGTTTCTTGCGTGAGCGCTCAAGGGATGGAGGTTGCGCGAGGCTTAATTAATTATAGTGCGGAAGATGTGAGAAAAGTTGTCGGAAAGCCGAGTTCGGAATTCGAGCGTATTCTCGGGTATGCTGACGATGAGGAATTAATTCATCGTGACAATATGGTGGTAATGTAAGATGGAAGGGTAAAAAGCCGAAGGACGTTTTGCTTTCGGCTTTTTTATCGATTAAGCAAGGCCGCGAATTTTAGCGTTTAATCTGCTTTTGCTGCGTGCGGCTTTGTTTTTATGTATTAGTCCTTTGTTGGCTGCGGAATCAATTATGGGAACCGCAGTTTGAAAAGCGGCTTGCGCTTTTTCTTTGTCGCCTGCGTTGACCGCAGCCAGAACTTTTTTGATGAAGGTACGCAGATTGCTGCGTTGTCCGGCGTTACGAATGCGGCTTTTTTCCGCTTGTCGCGCCCGCTTCTTTGCTTGTGCTGTGTTAGCCATAGTATATCGATTCGTAAAGGGTGAGTTAATAAGACCGCATATTATGTTGCGTAGTACTACTATTGTCAATTTTTAATCATGCGGGAAATAGTTGTTTTCGGCCGGGAGATTTTTAAAGCAACATTGATCGTCAGTATTATGACGATGCTTTCGTGTATTTTGGGTTTCGTTAGGGATATGCTGATTGCCAGGCTGTTTGGTGTCGATGCGGCTACCGATGCGTTTTTCGTGGCGTTCAAGATACCTAATTTTTTACGGCGCTTGTTTACCGAGGGTGCCTTCACGCATGCTTTTATTCCTGTGTTGTTGCTTGCGTTGTGTAATTATTCACACCCCCAATCATTCCCCCGCTCCAGCGCTCGCCGTTATTCACAAGTATCGGTAAACTTGCTAAATACAGTTCGTCGTATACCTGGAAACGGTGCTGTTTGATAAATCTGGCGGATATTGAACTTCAGTGGCTTCGAAATCGCGACGAAGGCGTCGCTCCCCCAAGGGGGCGGATGCTCTGTGGGAGCGATCCGCAGATCGTCCCTCACCTAACGCTAGGTGAGGGAAAGTCGGGAACGTTGGGCGACA
>NZ_JBNGHF010000072.1:0-16904 GCF_050611805.1 Methylotuvimicrobium sp. | reverse complement strand
TTGGGAAAGACACCCCGGAAGCTCCAGCTTCCTGTGACCGACACAACCTCCGCACTTTCTCAATCAACGCCGACTCGCTCGTTCAATCTTTCTTGATTGTCGGGAAGCTAGAGCTTCCTGAACAGGTTACCCAAGCTGGAGCTTGGGTAACAGCATATTTTAGTTTTTGCGACTACGACTAGCCCCTGCTCGGACACTTGGCTTCGGTAAGCTGAAGCATCTTGCTAATCAGGAAAAATAATGAGAGACCGCCCTGAGTCATCGGGGCACTAGAGGCCGGTTTTTATGGGTGTAGGCCGGACGAAGAAAGGCTGTGGGCCAGACCTTACATTTGACATCCAGACCTTGCACTTCAATTTTTAGTGTTCAGCGACAACTATCTTGACACAAGGGGGCTGTTCTAGTCGAAACCCCGGTTTCTCGGAAACCAACGAAATAATGCAAAATCAAAGCCCTTGCTGTGATCCGCTTAGTCAAATAAGTGAAACTGTGAAGGGCGAGTGCCATAAGGATTGACCTCAATTTACCGAGTTATTGACGTCGTTTGTTGAATGGGCTATTAATTAGATTATGTTCGCGTTAAAAGTTGGCGCCATCCCGGCTTGGGCCGCCGGGGCCGCGTCAATTCCTGTCGGGATGACGATTTGATGTTTTTAAGCTATTACCGCATACATCGCTATAAATGAAACATTTTTATCGCTATTCTGGATGAGTCGTTTTCTTAATTATAACGCTAGAAAAAAGAGGGTTTACCATGCAACTTCTTGGTCAAAACTATTGGGGTGGTGTTTGCGGGTTCGTCTCCGTAATTCATGGAATACTACTATCGAAAAATGACGGCGATGCTCTGAATGGACTGAGTCAGGACGAACTGGAATATAACCTGGGGCTGTCTATATTGGCTTTTCTAAAATATGTTAAGTTGAGTAAACCGGAGATTGCGGATGAACTGGTTAGGTTCACTCGGGCGTTCGGAGGCGTTCATGCCAACAAGACCATTGACACTCTGATCCTAGAGTGCCAAAAATCAGTCAATGCGATCAAGTTGAGTGGCGGTACTAAAGGAGCAAAGGCAACCGAAGCCGGCTGGGGTATTGCCATGACAAAGAACGCATTGATGGCATATATCGACTGGATCGGTGCCAAGGCGACCGAGATCCCACACAATGGTGTCTGGTGCAAAGAGAACTTAAGTAATTTCAAGAATTGTGTATGCGGTGTCGGTGATAACGCGAACATAAATAACGGCTTTCTTGGCCTACGTCATTGGGTCTACATTAACGAAGCCGGCTACATGTATAACTGGGGGGCCAAGACCCAAATGACGATAAGCCCCGACCGCCCCTATGAAGGCATGCCCAACCACAACTATTTAGTTCATGTGCTGAAACTAGGCTGATAACATGGGCTAAACTATTGCGAAAGGAGGCGGCAGATTTTGAAATTTGCATATTTTTGACTATGACAAGTTAATGGGTGTTCCCTAATTCGACCCTATGCTGCCAAGGTATGACTGGAACCTTCCTGACGCGATTTAAGTGCTGTTTTCCAGAAGAAAATGAGCCCCAATGTCAACATTAAGATAGTCGACGGTTCCGGTACGCTTTGCGGGTTGCCCGTTGACGGCGGCGTTTTACCCTTTAAATTGACGACTTTAAAATAATCGTTACCCATACCGAGATAACCGCCCGGACTATTGCTCGAAGGGGCGCTACCTAACGCACTGTTATAGGCACTGATCAGCCAATAGCTGGAAGAAACGGCCGCCTCGTTGATTGCTTTGGCGGTATTCGTGACTAAGTCGGCGTAATGACCTATCAGCGTCCATCCGGAAGACAATAAACCCGCTGCAGAATTACCAAGCAAACTGGATGGAGCTCCGGCTCCGGTATAGGCCAATACCGAGATATCGGCATCGTAGTATTTCCAGCCGATAGAAATGGATTGTAGCGTTACGTTTTCGCTGAACGAAAACAGTGCGATGTCGACGCCATTATTATTATCGACCGAATGATTAGGCGATCCGCTGTCTTTTGTACTGATTACGCCTAAACCGCTACCGTTCCAGTAAGCCGTTGTTGCGTCTCGGAAAGTGGTATTTGAATTCCCTGTCGATGAAAAAGCCGTAACGCCCGCCGAGACACCGTCCCCGTTGAACGTGCAACCGCCGCTGCCGCATTGGCTCTGCGACGACGTTATGGTAAAAGAAGCCGTAGCTTGTGCCGTTACCGGCAAGGCTGTCGCTACGGACAGAAAAAGTGCCGCAGAATAAATTTTCAACATATATTTTTCCCCTTGATTGGCTGAATGATTGAATTTGGACACTTTTTATCACGAACCGGATATCACTGCTATTGTACGATGGTACGAAATTTGTCTAATCCGCTTAATGTATCATCGGCCGATCTTATCCCTTAATGCTTTCGCGTCTTCGATGCCGTTGAATGTTTGCCCCGTGTTTATTGCAGCTTCAAACTCCGCCTTGGCTTCGTCGAGCCGGCCCAGACGGTAAAGCGCTACGCCGATGTGATAGCGGATTTCCGGATCCTCGGATGCCCGGGAGTGCGCGTTGCGTAAATAATTCAAGCCTTTTTCGATTTGTCCTTCGTGGACCAAGATCCATCCCAGCGTATCGTTGACGCTGGCAAGCTCGGGCGCCAATTCGCGCGCGCGCTCGGCAACGCGTAAAGCATTGCTGTCGTTTTGCTGAAAATAAATGTAAGCCAGATTGTTCATTAAGGACGCGTCGTTCGGGTAAATCGTCGACAATCGTTCAAAATGCTGTTGTGCTTCGTGCCATTTGTTTCTATGTAAAAACTCTTCGGCCAAGGCGGCAATCGCCGCATGGTCGTCCGGCCGGTCGCCTGTCCAAGATTTCAACAATTCGAATGCGTCGTTATTTTGTCCTGCCTGTTTGTAAGCAAAGTACAGCTTCATCAAATGATCGATATTCTTTTCTTTGCCGAAAGCCGTTCGATAGTGCTGCAAAGCACCGGTATAATTTTGTTCGCGCCTTTGGATATCGCCCATTAACCGGTATCCGTGGGCTTTTTCGGGATATTTTTCAACCAATTCCTGTGCCAAATTTAGAGCCAAAAGCGGATTACCGTAATTCAATTGCAATTCGGCTAGTCTAATTCGTGAGGGTACATGGGCTTCATCACTCAAAACGGCATTTTTAAGGGATTCGATGGCGTTTAGATAATCTTCGGCGGCAATCTGGAGGTTTGCGATGTCATAGAGCCGTTCCGCATGAAATCCGGCGTTCCTGGCCATCCGTTCGAAAATCACGGCCGCCTGTTTATTATTGCCCGACGACAGGTATGCTTGTCCAAGCGCACCGAGTATGCCTGCGTCCTCAGGTGCTAAAGCTAAAGCTCCCCTGGCAACTTGTACCGCCTCGGAATACTTCTGCTGTTTTAATTTTAAATCGATTTGCGCTAAAAAAACCGGCACCGATTTGGCGTTGATTTTTTTGGCTTCCGTCAACACACGTTCCGCTTCATCATAATTCGAGGTATTACCGAGTACTCTGGCCAATTCAATCATGACGGCTTGATTTTGCGGGTATTTGCTGTGCAATTCAGACAATCGGCGTTCAGCTTTGTCGAATTTTTTTTCAGCCGAATCCAATTTGCCTAGGTTGAATTGTGCGGGAAGGAATTGGGAGTTAATCTCCGCCGCCTTTTCAAAACTGTTCCGGGCTTCGGTCAATTGTCCCGCAGCCGCCTGAACGATGCCAAGCATGTTCAATATCGTGAGATTTTCAGGTTCTTTGAGATGCAACTGTCGTGCGAGAGCCATTCCTTTGCCGGTTTCGCCCCTTTTGACGTAGAGAATTAGCAGAGGCAAACCGGCTGTACCGGACACGGGGTTAGCCGCGAAATCGCGTTCCAGTTCTTCAATACCCTGGTTTTCTTGACCCAAAGCAAGCCATGCCAGCCCCAAATCAGTCCGTCCGCCCTCAACGTGCGAGGTGTTTTCGGACGCTAGGTTGAGCATCTCTGTTGCTTTGTCGTAACGGCCCAATTTCATATAGGCTTCGGCAAGGATCAACGATAGCCGGAAATCTTTGTGCGCGTGCGGTATCACCGGATTCAGCAGTTCGATGACTTTGTCCGGAGCGTTTTTCGACAGGAGCATCGTTCCGAGCAATTTGTAGACGCCGGGATGATCCGGAAAACGATCGATATAGTTTTTTGCGAAAACGGACGCTTGTTCGAACCGGTTTAGGCTGTAATTGACCAAGGCTGAAAGTAGTAAGCTTTGCGAGTGTTGTAGTAAAAATTCCTGTTTGATCTGACTCAAAATGTCGTCGGCTTCCTCCAGAGACTTAGCTGCTTCATCTACTTTACCGTTACGCGCCAATACAACGGAAAGTAAATAGGCCGCTTTGGGTTCGAAAGGATACGTTTTCCTAACGAATAGAAGATCGGACTCGGCTTGTCCGTCTTTTTTCTGGTCCATGAAAATTCCGATACGGGCCAGACGGGCGTCGAGATGTTCGGGATCAATGCTCAACGCTTTGTCGTAATCGGCGACCGCAGCATTCAATTCGCCTTTGGCATGTTTGATGGATGCTTTGATATACCAAGTACCGGCATTACCGGGTTCCATCAAGGTAGCCTGATCGGCAAACAATGATGCTTCTTGAAAATCGTTTTTGCGGAGCAGGGCATTGGCTCTACCTATTGATGGGGCAACCGATGCAGGGTTTTTTCGAGCTGCCGTATTATATTCTTCAATTGCATTGTCGATCAGGCCGAGTTGCAAATAGGCGTCGCCGCGGAATACGTAAAGTTCGGATTGAACCGATTGACTGTAATGCTCGGGATCGATTTCATTGATTAGTTGACTGTATTTGATTTGGTAAAGATACAATTGCGCCAGATGCCGGACAAGCAGCGATTTGTCGGCCCCAAGCTTCATTGCTCGAGATAAAGCGACTTCGGCGCCGGCAAGATCTTTTTCCCGCAAATAAGCTTCGCCCAATAAAATATGTGCCGATACGTAATCAGGATGATGCTGAAGAGCATTTTTTAAATGAATGATGGCTGTCTTGACTTCACCATTACGATACGCAACAACCGCCTTTTCATAATCTTGACCGGCTTGATCAGAAATCGCCAAGGCTCCGGCCGAGTATAACAATACCGGCAAGACGATCAGACTCGATGCGAATTTTTTCATCATAATTGCTGTTAGACGGCAGGTTCTGATAAATAAATTGCTTAATGTATTCATTGTTTTGTATTCCGACGATAGAAAAAAGAAATCGTTTAACTCGCTAAGCTTATAGGAACATAGCGAATCCATGCCGCTTGGCAGTGCCATATTTCCGCCGCGCCGGTTTCATTCAAAGATCGCGCGAACCCGACTACCATGCGATAATTAAGCATAAGAATCCATAGTGTATCGCAAATAGCGGAAATTCAACTTTCCTGAAGCCCGTGGCTTTCGAATGGGCAATGGATATTCCCGATGTACCGAGTGAAATCAATATGCTGTAGGTTCGGTGTGAATGTTTTAATTCAACGTTTGCGACTTTCACTCCCCAAGGGATAACGATTGTTTGGCATGTCGTCCACACGGCTTCATACACGATTGCCGTACCGGAAGCGGACGTACATTAGGCGCGCGTCTGCCGCCTGCGAAATCGTCGAGTATCGCGGCCTCCGCTCCGTGTCGAGATGGCCGATATAGCGGTATCAACTGTTGCTGTCCGGCTCTATGATGAGATGCTGAGGAATTATCCGGGTATCGATTTCTCTCTTGAACAATATACGATTGAAAGGCAATCCGTCTCTACCTGCCCACGCCCGCGCATCCTTGATTGTCGGGGTATGAAAGGATCGTGAGTACTCGTCAAGACTGTAAAAACTTCAAATTCTTGTCCGGCGATAGAAGCGAAGCGGATGACTTGTTTGCATATTACGAAGGTTTTTCCGAATATGACCTTGGATCGCTTGGGCAGGGTGCCGTTAATAAAGTCTGCTTGCTCAATCAGAAATTCATCTTCATGCATTTGATGGGTCTGGCTACTGACAGGTATGCCAACAAAGTCATCAAAGGACAGGGTGTCTTTGAATACTGATATAGGTCGTTGCTTGCTTTGTTATGCGGTTACCCAAGCTCCAGCTTGGGTAACCTGTTCAGAAAGCTCTAGCTTCCCGACTATCAAGGACGATTGAACGAGCAAGCCGGGGTTGATTTAGAATTGCGGTGGTTGTGTCGGTCTCAGGAAGCCTGAGCTTCCGGAGTGTCTTTCCCAAGCTGGAGCTTGGGAAAGAGCGTGATGTATATTTCAGTTATGCTGATTCTTCTGGGAGGGGTGTTGTGTTTTAGTGCACCCGGGCAGTTCGTTTATACCGTTATCCTGGCTGTCGGTTTTCATCTTAGGGTCGTATTCGGCGAGGAGCCGTTATTGGCGCGAAAGTATGGAAAGGAATGGGAGCATTATTCAAGCCCCGTTCCTCGCTGGTTTTACTGAAAACCGAGCTTTAACCTAGAACATGCATTTCACCATGAAGACCATGAAGAATAAGAAGTTAATTCAATAGCTTGTTGAGCGTTCGTATAAAGCTTTCGCTGACCCGATAGCTTGTCGGTGATACTCAGGCATCCTCTTGAGTTACATAATGAACCATGATTAAACTGCCGATTTTAGGTTTAATGGTGGCGGCCGGCTTGGCAAAGTACACATTTCAGCATCGAATACCAAGTCATGGCCTCAGCGACAGGAACGTCAGTTGATATTCAAAACCTATAGCCGTATTTTTGGGAAGAGCGCGGTTATTTTAGTCGAATGATTTTTGTCGTTAGCAATATTCCGTGATAATTCGTACCGAGATTTTCGGGTTATTGAATGCGTATCGTAGTCATCATCCCGGCTTCGGCGTGTTCGAGAATATGGCAGTGTAGCGCCCAGAGCCCTTTGTCGATCGGCACCAAGCCGATATCGACCGATTGCTTGGGACCAATCAATACCGTGTCGCGCCAAAAACCTTCCCGTACCGGCCGGTCGTCGACCGCGATGACTTGGAAGAATTGTCCGTGCAGATGCATCGGATGCAAGCGATAAGAACGATTGGTGAAGCGCAGGCGGTAAAAGCGTTGGGTTTGCAGTTCTTGCGCGATAGTGTCGTGACCGCTGTGGCCGTCGATGGTCCAGGTAATGCCGTGCTCGCCTCCGCGCATTGCGTTCAGCATGAACTCGTGCGTGACCGGGGCGTCGATTGCCGATCGCCAGTCCGGAAAATGCTTGGCCTGGATGGGCTTGAAGGTCGGCGTAGTTACCGCTGCCGTGTCTTCCACTTGTAATATGGCCAAGTTATTGGCTTTGTTGCCGAAGCTATCCAAAACAGCGAATGTTTTTCCGGCGGCGTTTTTAGGAATGGTCAGGTCCAGATCGATGCGATTGCCGGGAGCCAAATAAAAATTTTGTAACGTTATGGGGCTTTGGGCCGGCAGACCGTCAACGGCGATAATTTGGGTTTCGATGCCTTCCACGGTGGGCGCGAACACGCGACCGTTGGCGGAATTAACCATTCTGATCCGAATGCGTTCGCCGGGTTTTACCGGAATAGACGGTCGGTAATGGCCGTTGATCGTCACAACGTTGCCCCAGCGCCCATCATGCATCAAGTCATGACCGGTGACGAAGCGGTCGTGAATTTTCGCGCCTTTTTCCAATAGCCAGTCATCCAAGATCCAGGCGAGATCTTGCGAATATTTCGGCTCGTCCGGGTTTTCGACGATCAATAGTCCTTGCAAGCCGCGTTCGATTTGTTCGGGAGAATTGGCATGTGGATGAAACCAGAACGTGCCGGCGTCTTTCGGGGTAAATTCATAGGTGAAGCTTGCGCCGGGTTCGATGGCCGGCTGGGTGACGCCCGGCACGCCGTCCATGGCATTCGGCAGTCTTATTCCGTGCCAATGAATCGAGGTCGCTTGCGGTAACTTGTTGTGCAACGTCAGCTTGAGCGTTTCGCCCAGGTTGATGCGGATAACGGGGGCAATTTTGCCGTTATAAGCCCAAACCGTAGTCTGGTAAGGCGGTAGGATTCCCCATTCGGCTTCGGCGGCAATCAGTTCTTGGCTATGGACTTTATTCGAAGGCGAGGCGGTTTCCGGATAAGAACCGTGAAATTCTTGTTGCAATTGTTCGGTCACCGCTTCGTTATCGACGGATAAAGTCTCTTCGGCATGCGGCAACTCTGCGGTCAATAGGCTTAGGATGCAACATAACGATAATCGTAGCGAAAACAATAAAGATGATTTCATAGTTTTTATTTAGCGGATTTCAGAACGGGACGTTTATCGAGAGCATTTTACCGCATAAAATCAAGGAAAAAGCGTGGAAAAAGTGGGGCGGGCATTTTTTACACTCATCTCCGATAGGTATATTAAGGAAGTAGGATTAAAAGAGTAATTAATCCCAATCACATAGTTTACCCATCCCATTTCGCGGCAATTTTGAACCTACCGTGAAATGTTTGGGTATCTGTGTACTAGGCAGTCGAGTCGATAACCATGAAGACAGTTCATCGATCAACATAGACGAGTTTAGTTGGCTGTCTTTATTAGGTACGATGTATGCTTTCAGCCGGTTTCCGTCGAACCTAACCACCGATTCATGAATGGCAGCATGCTGTTTGATCTCTGAAGCAATCGCTTCGAGATTAACATTGGTTCCGGCGATTTGGATTTTTCCGTCTTTACGTCCTCGAATAATAAAGTGTTTTTTATCTACCCAGTGTAGTTTGTCTGGAAAGTTAGCGCTATGAAGATGGTTGCGAATCGAATCGTTAACGATTTGCCAATAAGGGAACAAAGAAAACGGTTCATCAGGTTTTTTTCGATAGCCAATGCCTCCGGTTTCGGTTGCTCCGTAAATTTCAATGGTATCTGCGTTTTGCGCTAATAAAGCAGCGAGTATTTTTGGTGCGCAAGGTGCGCCGGCCATAACAACCGTAACCGGACGCGGCAATCTAAGCCCCGAATTTATCCAATGTTGCCAAAAGTCAGGTATTGAGACGATGATGTCTCCATCCTGTAAGCTTTTTTCTAATGAAATCGGTAAGCGTTGGCGTCCATCTATCACTTCCGGCCGATTGACCAATCTGCTCGGCAATGCCATTGTAAAAATAAAGCCGTAGATATGTTGAGCCGGAATCAAAGCCCAAATCCGACGAACAGCGCTATTGCCGGGTAACAAATGCTGAGCGATAAAATCGACTTCTTGTTGAATATGAGCGAGGGGTATTGTCGTAACGACAGGAGAAGATGTCGATCCTGAGCTGGAAAAGCTGATGAATTGATGAAAATTTTCAAGACTCGCCGTCGCGATCTCCTTCCAGCCGTTGACCGAAGGTTTTGCAAGTAAAAAATCTTCCAGCCCGGAGTCCGCAATATGCAACATTCGTGCGAATGCCGTTGCGCAATCCACCAATTCCAATGAGTCAATGTTGAGCGGCGAAGCCGACCAATTTTCTGAAAGCATGACTGCTTGCGGAGACGGCATGTGAGCGCCAGGGCGTAATCGACTTATATGCCCAAGTACGAAATCGACAATCAATCGGCGCAAATTAGCGCCGTTTTGCCACCACATCATACACGTTTAACAAAAATCCAATAGGTATCGCCACTCAGTGATTTTTTCATATGTACTTTAACTTTGGTCGGGCGCATGTTGTAATCAAAAGTGTATTCGAATTTTTTGTTGAGAAAGCCCATACGAGCCCCTTTGTCGAACTCGCCTTTGAATAGGGGAGTGTCTGTACAGGGGGCGACTTCGGTGAAAAAGTTTCGACCGAGGACTTCTTTCGGATTGCGTCCGGTTATATCGCCTTCCGCGGAGTTATATCGCAAAATGCGGCCGTTTTTATCCAATTCGATTGCACCGAATGCTATGCTATCCAGCTCTTCGCTGCTCATTTTACGCATAGCGCTTTCGATATCGTCGCGTCCGAATTCCACGATGCTGGATGATAGTGTGTTGGTTTTAAAGTTGGAAACCAATTTTTCCAGTTTTTGCGCGCGCTGTGACAGGGCTTGACTCACTTCTTGATTTTGATTCATCGCCTGAGCGTTTGCCTCGGCGAGTTCATTAATACGAAGCATGCTTTGGCTAATATCGGTTGCTACGCTATTTTGATCGCGAGCGGCTAAAGCGATTTGTTTTCCCATGTCGTAAACCGAATCCACTCGATGATCGATTGTATGCAGAGATTCTCCGGCCTTATTGGCTTGTTCTACACAGTTATGCGCTTGTGTCGTACCTTGTTCAATCGCACCGGTTACTGCTTGTGCTGATTCTTGCAGGTCGGCGATGATGGCATGTATTTGTTGAGTGGCTTCTTGCGTATCAAAAGCGAGTTTTCGAACTTCATCGGCAACAACGGCAAAACCGCGACCGTGCTCGCCGGCTCGAGCGGCCTCGATAGCCGCGTTCAATGCTAAAAGATTCGTTTGATCGGCAATTTTAGCGATAGTGTCGATTACGTCTCCGATGTTGTGATTGCCCTGGTCGAGTCGACTGACCGCCGATTGCATGGATTCCATTTGATTTGCCAACATACTGATTGAGGACATCGTTTCATTGACTACTTGTAATCCCATTTTGGTTTGTTCTTTAGCGTCGGAGGCGACTTTTTGAGTCGCATCGGCATGCTCGGCCGTTTCATTTGATGAAACGGTCATCTGAGCACTCGCCTTGACGACTTGATCGGTCTCTTGTTGTTGTGAATGTGCAAGATCGATACTTTGGTGAGTATTCCCGGCAAATTGCTCGACAGCAACGTTAAGGTCGTCCGAGGTTCTTGCGACTTCTTCTATGATTTGATGCAATTGGCTCGAATAACCGTTGAAAGCGGAAAATAAACTTCCCAGTTCATCGTCATTTGAATATTCCAAACGAATATTCAAATCCTTTTGCATGTTTTCCAGCCGCGAAATGCCTTTGTTAATCGGAACGGTGAGGTTTTTCTCTAGTAGTATATTGAGCATAATAACGACAAGCGCTGTAAATGCTACCAGTATGCCGAGAAAAATATAAGCGATTTGCAAAACCTGAGATCGTATTTCTACTGATAATGTATTAAAAACGTCATGGTTTTGCAGGGAAAAAGTAAAGATTAAGCTCGCTATAAAGAAAAAAACACCGTATGAAAGGAAATGGACAGTTAATCGAGACTTCAATGTGACAGATTTTGGCATAGTAGCGGATTAAGGTAAGTTGCTTAGAAAGGTCAAGCCGGGGTTTGGATTCAAGATATTCTGGTGGTTTCTATGGAAGCGTCTCGCTTAATTCACACAACATTGCATGAGCAGTGGCGCCACTCATCTTGAAGGGGTCAAATTCCAAATTATTTGAAAAACGCAACAATAATGCTTGATTTTCTTTGGTCAACCCTAGATATCCCATATGCCAATTATCAAAATCGCGGGCTATTATCTCGTGATATTCCAACAAGGTTGTATCGAAATGGCGTTTATCTTCAAGAATATGACGGTACAATTCATTGACAGCTGTACGCGAGCCTTCCAATGATTGCAAAAAATTATAACCATTGAAACACAACATGCCAGTTATGCCTTTTTGGGCATTGGTTTTGCGGGCAACTCCTAAAATTTGCTCGACATCGGTCGGTCCGAAGCCTTCTCTTGCTCTGCTGGCGTATATCAGCCTGACTAAATACATTGCACACCTCGAATTCATTGCTGGAGAAATCAACTGAATCGGTTCATATAATAATTGATTACACAGTAAAAGTAATCTGATCAACAAGAAGCTTCGGCTTGTCGAAGCGAATATCCTGACGGAGTCAAATAGAAGCAGCCGCATCTCTAAGATATATATCAGCGAGAAGCTATATATCAATGGCATCGAGTTGGAAACTTCTATCAAAAGGGATATCGCTTGGCTGTTTGCCGGACTGTCGCCAAGCTTTACTGAAAAACCATCGAGACTGAAATGGAAGAGGGTTATTTGGATGGCGTGGTGTGGGGCAATCAGGGTTATGTCGACCTGCGCTTGAAGGATTTTGGAGCCATCCGCGATTTTACCGAGTGTGAGTATTCAGACCCCCGGCCATTCTCGTTCCCATGCTCTGCGTGGGAATGCTTGAGTACCGCTCCAGCGGTACGAGACGCTAGAGCGTCTCGGTCTTCATTCCCACGCTGGAGCGTGGGAACGATAGGGGGGTGAATAATTACTACCGAGTGGTTCGCGAGTTGGTGGGGGCAGGAAGGTTTTTGATCCGGCAAAAAAATTGGCACGAAGTCGTTATTATAAAAAAACATTTCACCATTAAGATCATGAATAATAAGTTAATTCAATAACTTGCTAAGCCTTAACAAATGAAGCACCCATGACCTAAAGACCGAAAAATGTTAAAGCTGGGCCTTTGTCTAGGGTTCGGATATTCGTTTGACAGGACGCCGTGAACCCAGCACTTAAATTACCCAGGATAGTCAATGATGGCCAATGGGTTATGGAATTTAGGTGCTGGGTGAATACGTCCTTGTAGGCTTGATGGCGGCTCCCTGCCGCCGAATCGGTCAATCGAGCAACCGAACCCACATAAAATAAGGACGTTATCTATGACCTAATCATTAGCTGGAATATTGAGATAATCTTTTGGAATACTTCATTAACTTCATGTGCTTCATGGTCAAACTGCCGAATTTAGGTTCAAGAGCTTGATGTAGCTCTATGATGATTTTCGTGGACTCATTGCCGAATTTAGGGAAAACGATCTTCCGTTTGTCCGCACAAAACCTGATCCAGGATTTCGATCCAATGCCGCACCGGCAGTTGGGTTCCGCTTTGCAAATGCATCTGACAGCCGATATTCGCGGTGACGACGATAGCTGGGTCGTCCCGGGTCAAGGCGGCGATTTTGTTGTCGCGTAGCTGCCGGGCGATGTGCGGCTGTACTATCGAATAGGCGCCGGCTGAGCCGCAACACAAATGAGTATCGCCGACGCGGGTCAATCGAAAGCCGGCCGTTTGCAGAATGCTTTCGATGACGCCGTCGAGTCGCTGTCCGTGTTGCAGCGTGCAAGGCGCGTGAAACGCGATGGCTTCGGCCTCGGGCGCTGGGCAGTTTTCCAGTAGGCGAGTCAGTTCGGGCCGTTCCGCGGCGACGATTTCGCCGATGTCTTTGGCCAGTTCCGAAACGCGGGCCGCCTTTTCAGCGTAAGCCGAGTCGTGTTTCAGCAGACGGCCGTAATCCTTGACCATAACGCCGCAGCCGCTCGCCGTGACGACGATCGCCTCAATCAGCTTATCGGGATTTGCAATGTAGGGCCACCAGGCATCGATCAGACGGCGCATCGCATCCAGTCCTTCGGGTTGTGCGTCGAGATGATAGGCGAGAGCGCCGCAGCAACCGGCCTGTTGCGCGTCTACGAGCGCTATACCGAGCTTGTCCAGCACGCGTTCTGCAGCGTGGTTGATGTCGGGATTTAACGCGGGTTGCACGCAGACTTGCAGTACCAGCATTCTACGTGGATGATTGGCCTGCGGCGGGTTTTGCCGAATCTTCGGTTGGGCTGGCACCATTCTTTGCAATCGCTCAGGCAGCAAGGGTCGGCTCAGCCTAGCCGATTTCAAAACAAACGCAAACAAACTCCGATTCGGCAGCACCTTGCGCAACGCAAAACGAAGCATCCGGTCGATAGGAGATCGCTTTATCGTTTGTTCGACTTCATTGCGGCCGATATCGAGCAAGCGCGCGTACTCCACGCCTGAAGGACAGGTGCTTTCGCAGGCGCGGCAAGTTAGGCAGCGGTCCAAGTGTAATTGCGTCTTCCTCGTGACTTCCTGGCCTTCGAGCAGTTGTTTGATCAGATAAATCCGGCCGCGCGGGCTGTCGAGTTCATTTCCCGAAAGCTGGTAGGTCGGGCAGGTAGCAAGACAGAAGCCGCAATGGACGCAGCTACGCAGTATCGTTTCGGCTTCGCGGCCTTGCGGGGTATTTTGAAATTGTTCGTCGAGTCGGGTCTGCATCGTTCAAAACTCTGGAAACAGACGCTGCGGATTGAAGATGCCGGCCGGGTCGAATTGACGTTTCAGGCGCTGATGAATTTTCAACAAAGACGGCGGCAGCGGATGAAAGACCGGTATGTTCGGGTCCTTGCCGCGGAACAATGTCGCATGTCCGCCGGCCTTTTCGGTTTGGGCGCGAACCGCTGTTGCATCATAGTCTTTGGCCGCCGCAAACCAGCGTAGCGCGCCGCCCCATTCGATCGCTTGTTCGCCGGTGATCGAAAAGGGCGGGGCAGTGGGCTTGAGCGATAAACGCCAGAGCCTTTTGTTGCCGCTAAAAAAGGGATGCGTCTGATTTTTGATCGATTCCCAAAAGCTCAGACTGTCGCCGAATTCGTCGCCGCCCAGCTTGACGTGCGCGGCATCAATGGCGGACTCGATGCCGGAGAGACGGATATAAAGACGCCGGTCGATATGACAGCTCGCCGAGACCGGCAGCGTTTTGCCGGCGCAGCGCCGCATCGTTTCCAGTGCCTGCTCGACCGGCAGTTCGAAACAGAGCGTACGTTCGGATTCCGGTTTCGGCAGTACTTTGAGCGAGACTTCGAGCAGCACGCCCAACGTGCCCATCGCGCCGGTCATCAGGCGCGAGACGTCGTAGCCGGCGACGTTTTTCATGACCCGTCCGCCGAAATTCAAAATTCGGCCCTGGCCGTCGAGCAGTTTGATGCCGAGCACGAAATCTCTGGCCGCTCCGGTATAGGCGCGCCTCGGTCCCGAAAGCCCGGAAGCGATACAGCCGCCCAGCGTCGTCGTTCCGTTGAAATCAGGCGGTTCGAAGGCCAGCATCTGGCCGTGTTCGCTCAATAGGCTTTCCAGTTCGTTCAACGGCGTTCCGGCTCGTGCACTGACGACCAGTTCCGTCGGATCGTAATCGACGATGCCGCGATACGGTCCGGTTTCCAGCTTCGAATCGTGCAGTCCTTTAGGATTGCCGTAAAAGTCTTTGCTGCCGCCGCCGCGAATACAAAGCGCCTGTTTGTTCTCGTTCGCTTTGACGACGTATTCAGTGAGTTGTTCGACTATCGTTTCCATGTTCAGAATCTCGGTAAATCCGGAAACTTTTCTTCGCCGCGATGGACATGCATCGCGCCGAATTCGGCGCAGCGGCGCAGCGACGGAATCGCCTTGCCTGGATTCAGCTGCGAATCCGGATCGAATGCGGCCTTGACGGCATGAAACAGGTCGCGCTCGGCGTCGCCGAATTGCAGGCACATTTGATTTAATTTTTCGATGCCGACGCCGTGTTCGCCGGTCAAGGAACCGCCGGCCTCGATGCATATTTCGAGGATTCGCGCGCCGAAGTTTTCAGCCTTTTCGAGCTCGCCGCTCCGGTTTGCGTCGTATAGAATCAACGGGTGCAAATTGCCGTCGCCGGCATGAAACACATTCATGCAGCGTAGTCCGAATTCTAAAGACAAGTCTTCGATTCGGCGCAGAACCTCGGCGAGATGCTTGCGCGGAATCGTGCCGTCCATGCAGTAATAATCGGGCGAGACCCGGCCGGCCGCCGGAAAGGCGGCTTTGCGCCCGGCCCAAAAACGCTGGCGTTCGGCATCGGAGTGCGCGGTATCGATGCGGACCGCGCCGCTTTCGTGCATGATGTCCCGTATCTTCTCGATTTCGTCGGCGACCACTTCGTTCGAGCCGTCGGATTCGCACAACAGTATCGCTTCGGCGTCGGGATCGTAGCCCGCGTGAATAAATTCTTCGACGGCCGCTATCGTCATTTTGTCCATCATTTCCAGACCGGCCGGCACGATGCCGGCACGGATGATGTTCGCGACCGCCGCACCGGCCTTTTCGATGTCGTCGAATGCGGCCATCACCAATCGGGCCGTTTCGGGTTTCGGCAGCAATTTCACGGTGATTTCGCTGATAATGCCGAGCATGCCTTCGCTGCCGGTCATCAGAGCGAGCAGATCGAAGCCGGAGCTATCGAGCGCTTCCGAGCCGATTTCGAGCACATCACCCTCGATAGTCAACACTCGCAGTTTCAGGATATTGTGTACGGTCAGTCCGTATTTCAGGCAATGGACGCCGCCGGAATTTTCGGCAACGTTGCCGCCGATTGTGCAGGCAATTTGCGATGATGGGTCGGGTGCGTAATACAGTCCGTAGGTTTCGGCCGCTTCGCTGATTGCAAGATTCCGCACGCCGGGTTGCACGCGCGCGGTACAGGCCACGGGGTCGATTTCGAGAATCTCGTTCAGTTTGGCGAGGGACAGCAATACGCCGTCGGCATGCGGCAACGCGCCGCCGGAAAGCCCTGTGCCGGCACCGCGCGCGACGACCGGAATTTTTTCCGCTTCGCAGATTTTGAGGATTTCGATGACCTCGGTTTCATTGCCAGGCAAAACCACGATCATCGGCAGTTGCCGATACGCCGACAGTCCATCGCATTCATAGGGCCTTAGATCCTCGGGCTCGTACAGTACCGATTCGAACGGCAGAATGTTTTGGAAGGCTTCGGCTAAATTGGCGTGATGCATCGTGAATTATTTGAAAGTGAATACTTGAGGGAGATCCCTTAACATAACAGAAATCTCGTTTTTCCCGAACATGTGTTATGTAAACAGAAAATTTGCCAACCGTTTTTTAGTTTCCTGCATGTGATATGTCAGACCCTTTTTCAAGGAAAAATCCATGTTATCAATTGGTATAGAAAACAGAGAGCTGAATAATTCCCTCGTTCTTGTGTCGTTCGATTAAATCTTCAAAAAATGCCTGGAAAAATCAACCTGAATACTTAGAACGTTCAGCCAATTTGATTTGACTCAGGGCGCCCGCCTGGGTCCCGTTAGGCCGCGCCGAGCACTGACGATTTTGCCGAGAATAGCCCGTTAGGGGA
>NZ_JBNGHF010000071.1:0-17282 GCF_050611805.1 Methylotuvimicrobium sp. | reverse complement strand
GCGTCCTGTCGGGCGAGTGACCGCACCCTCCCCACCAGAGAACTTTCATTTGCCGGGGCGATGGCCAGGCCTTCATGAACGTTAGGTTAATATAAAGTCTAAAGATAACATGGTTTCGATCGGTAAAAGATCGCTTATGTACAGATAAAATCACCGGTTTTTCCGTTCGGGTCGACCAAACCGGGTAAAGTACCAGACTGCCAAAGACGGTGGGTGTTTTCGATGATGTCTTTTAGACCGGGTACCAGTTCGTAATGATCGAGTCGATCCAATGCAACCCAGCAAGCTTCAGAGACGTCGGAATTAGCGATGGGAGTCCGGCTTTCTCCGTCGAGAATCTCGACTAAAAAATCGGCAATGACATAATGAAAATTTTCGATATTGCGTTCGACAAGTGCTACGAGGCTGAGTACTCGGGTATTTTTAAGTCCGGTTTCCTCCTCGATTTCGCGTCGGCAAGCGTCGATCAGTGTTTCGCCCGGTTCCAACTTGCCGCCGGGAATCGACCAAAGGCCTTGTGCAGGAGCTTGATTTCGTCGGATTAACAAAACTTCTCGATGGCGGTTGAAAGCGATGCCGCTTACGCCGATCATGGGGATAGGTAGTGATTTTAATACTTGATGAGTCATAAAAATAACAAGTTAGGATTTGGTCAAAAATAACGGCCCTATTTATTTGTGGGGTTCGGTTGCTCGATTGACAGGTGTCGGCAGCATGGAACTGCCGTCAAGCCTACACGGACGTATTCACCCAGCACCTAAATTCCATAGCTCAATGGCCATTATTAATTGTCTTGGATAATTTAGGTGCTGCGTCCTGTCAAGCGAGTAACCGAACCCTAGACCAAGTCCCATAGGTCCAGGAAATTATTTGTCGCGAAATCCTTGCTGACATTGATGTCGATGTCGCGTTATAGTGACCAACACTGATTCGGAATTTTTCTAACTCAAAAATTCGATCATGTCTACCCTACCGATGCAATTAGGAGGAAACGATGAAAAAAAGTAATTTTTACAATTCGATCATGCTGTCATCCGTTTGTTTATTCGGCTCTTTGGTTTTCGATACTAACGCAATCGCCGCCGATGCAAAGGCAGGCGAGAATAAGGCGTCAGCGTGTACTAATTGTCATGGTTTGAACGGCATAAGTGTCGATGCTCAATTTCCTATACTAGCCGGTCAACGGCCCAAGTATATCGTCAAACAACTAAAAGCTTTCAAGAGCGGTTCGCGCGAAGGCCCCATAATGAAGAATATGGCCCAGGGGCTTAGCGATGAAGACATGGCCGATCTTGCGGCTTATTTTTCAAGCCAACAACCTAGAAGTGCTGTTGTCGATCCAAAATTAGCCGAGTTAGGCGAGAAACAATCGGCGATGTGTCTAGGCTGCCATGGCAAAGGCGCAGAAGGGAGAATGCAATTTCCAAGGTTGGCTGGGCAGCACCCTGATTACCTAGCTAAACAATTGAAAGCATTCAAGTCCGGCACGCGTAAAGGCAGTCCGATGAATGCTATCGCAAAAAATTTAAGCGAAGAAGATATCGAGGTCTTGGCTGCTTATCTCGGCTCTTTATAATTCGTAATTATTTAGCATAAGTCCTGTGTTCTCTTGGTTAGTTAAATCCAAGATCAATACCAGAAGCCAAAGCGATCACATACGCAGAGTGTTTATATACCTTTCGCCCTTCAAATTTCGGCAGTGTCAGTGGCGACGCCGAATTTTGATCTAGTGGTTCTACTATTAATTAAATTAAACGAATCCCGGGAGGTTGCGGTGATTAATAAACATGCTCTCATATTGTTCGCTATTTCGTTTTCGATTTTTCTGCCGGGGTTGGCGATTGCTGAACAGCCCGGGTCCATCCCTGTGGAAAACGGAGCTAGGCAGGCAGGCGAAACTAACCGGCAGTACAAGGAAAAAATGGGCCGGCGGAATGAACAAGATCAGGAGCAGAAGAAGACTAAACAAGAGCGCTTCGAAAATATGCGGCGGCGCTATCTCGACGATGCCGCGCTTCCCAAGCGTCGAGTCTATCGGAGGAGTAAGGATAATGCGAAACGTCCAATGAGCCGATACGAAGATTTCGAACAAAAACGCGAACGGCACAGAAAATATAATGAATATATCGAGCAGAATAATCTTGATAAACCGGCTGATCGCAAGCAATTAGGTGCTGAAGAGATCTATAGCAATTAAACGGAGCAGTCATTGAGTTTAGTTTGGATATATTTTAAGTCACTATCCTTGGCTACTGAATTCCGGCCTTCATGATCTTCATGGTGAAATGCTTTTTCAGGTTGATCAAAAAGCGAACCGTTATTTTGTACGCACCTATCGGATGCTATACGGAATTAAAAACAAACCCGCTTATAGTGCCGATAGACCGGTTGCCAGAAATTTTCTTCGATGCGTTCTAGTAATTGCTGATCGCTAATTTCAAGCGCCAAGTTTTGCTTAAGAGCGACTTTACCTACCGCGAAAGCGATGCGTTTGCTCAGTTCGGGTAATTCCGTCAATGGCGGCAATAATTCGCCTTGTCCGGTGTTAGCCAAGGGCGATGCTGCGGCCAGAGTTTCGCTGGCGGCGATCAACATCTCGTCTGAGATTCGTCTGGCTTGCACGGCAATAACGCCGAGGCCGATTCCCGGAAAAATATAGCTATTGTTGCACTGCGTGACATCATAGCGCTTACCGCAGTATTCGACGGGAGGAAAGGGGCTGCCTGCGGCTAATAGAACCCGTCCTTCGGTCCACTCGATAATTTGTTCGGGCGTAGCCTCTACTTGGCGTGGCGGGTTGCTGAGCGGAAAAATAATCGGCCAATCGCAACCTTGGGTCATAGTCCGAATCACGGTTTCGGTAAAAATGCCGTGTTGGCCGGAAACGCCGATCAAAACGGTCGGATTGGCGTATTGAATGACCTCAAGCAATGACGGATAGTCACCTTCGATTGACCAGTCCTCTAGTCGGTTTGATGCTTGGACCAGTTTTTGTTGAAAGTCCCTAAGTCCTGTCATGCTTTCGGTGAGTAAACCGAAACGGTCGACCATGTAAACGCGATGACGGGCTTCGCGGTCGGACAGTCCCTCGGTCCGCATTTGCGCGATCACCTGCTCGGCAATTCCGCAACCGGCCGAACCGGCTCCGACAAAGACCACTCGCTGCTCGGACAACTTCCGATTTTTAACTCGGCAAGCAGCCAACAGCGTACCGACCGTGACCGCGGCAGTGCCTTGAATGTCATCATTGAAGCAGCACAGTTGGTCTCGGTAGCGTTGCAATATCGGCATCGCATTCGGTTGCGCGAAGTCTTCGAATTGCACGATAACATCCGGCCAGCGGTGCTTGACGGCTTGTAAAAAAAGGTCGATGAAAGCGTCGTATTCCGCTTGAGGAATCCTTCTATGACGCTCGCCCATATACATCGGGTCTTGTAATAACTTTTCATTATTGGTGCCGACATCGAGTACTACCGGTAAGGTATATGCCGGGCTGATTCCGCCGCAAGCGGTATAGAGCGACAGTTTGCCGATCGAAATGCCCATGCCGCCGATTCCTTGGTCACCCAGACCTAAGACTCTTTCGCCATCGGTGACGACAATAATTTTGACATTGCGTTTGGTGGTATTACGCAAAATGTCGTCTATTTGTTGACGCTCCACGTAAGAAATAAACAAGCCTCGGCTGCTACGATAAATATCCGAAAATTGCTCGCAGGCATCGCCGACGGTCGGCGTATAAATAATAGGCAACATCTCCGGCAGATGATCCTGCAGGAGTCGATAAAACAGCGTTTCGTTATTGTCTTGTATCGAACGCAAATAAATATGTTTGTTGATTGCGTTTCTAAAGCTCGAATACTGGAGATAAGCGCGTTGGACTTGCTCTTCAATCGTTTCGTATCGAGGCGGGAGCAATCCGGTTAAATTAAATGTTTGTCGTTCTTCTTTACTGAACGCACAGCCTTTATTCAGTAAAGGCATTTCCAGTAAAGCGGGGCCTGCATAAGGGATATAAAGAGGAGTTTTCGACATTGCTGTCATAACGGAATTTTCCTTAGTCAACCTGGCTTTGAATGTAACATGCGCGAAATAATTTGAACAAGTTACACACGCCCACCGTGTATGAGTGTTCAAGTTATTTCTTACCTATTACAGCATGATTATACTCTTAACGACTCAAGTTTCGGCATCCCGGAGTCGAATTCTGATTAACAATCGGTATAGTCCTGTCATGGCATTAGTATTGCATTTTAATTCAATAGACTGTTCACCCTATACGAGAACGACAACTATGAAACAAAATCATTACCCAGTGACCACCGACGACATTAAACGAAATTTCTTTCGCAATTTAGCTAATGTGCAAGGCAAATTTCCTGCATTGGCCAGCACCTTTGACTATTACATGGCCTTGTCCTATACCGTGCGGGATATGTTGATGGCTCGTTGGGTCGGTACGGCGACCGAATATGTCGAAAAAAAATCGCGCACCGTGGCGTATTTGTCGGCCGAGTTTTTGATGGGGCCCCATCTGGCATCGAATTTGTTGAATCTGGGCATGGCCGAACTGGTCACTCAGGCCATGGCGGAATTGGGGCTGAAATTGGACGATTTACTAAGGGAAGAGCCGGAGCCGGGTTTGGGGAACGGCGGATTGGGACGTTTGGCGGCCTGTTTTCTCGATTCGATGGCGACGATGAACATTCCTTCGGTCGGTTATGGAATCCGTTATGAATTCGGTATTTTCGAGCAGGTCATTTTCGACGGTTGGCAGGTGGAAAAGACCGATAAATGGTTGTTTCGCGGCAATCCCTGGGAGATCGTTCGGCCGGAGTGGGCCGTCGAAATCAAATTGGGCGGGCATACCGAACGCTATGTCGCCGAAAATGGAGAAGCGCGCGTCAATTGGATTCCCGGTTGGTCGGTTAAGGGTGTGCCTTACGACACGCCGATTTTGGGGTACCGCAACAATACCGCGAATACCTTGCGTTTGTGGCAAGCTGTTGCGCCGGAGTCGTTCAATTTCGGGCGTTTCAATCAAGGCGATTATTACGGCGCGGTTGAAGAAAAAGTCTCTTCGGAAAACCTAACTAAGATTTTGTATCCGAACGATGGACCATTGCAGGGCAAGCAGTTGCGTTTGGAGCAGCAATATTTCTTCGTTTCGTGCTCTTTGCAAGACATGCTGCGCATCATGAAGACCCAGCGCATCCGCTTGGAGCAATTTCATGAAAAGTTTGCCGTTCAGTTGAACGATACTCATCCCGCCATTGCGATAGCCGAGTTGATGCGATTGTTGGTCGATGAGCACGACATGCCTTGGGATACGGCTTGGAACGTGACGAGACGGACTTTCGCCTATACCAATCACACGCTGTTGCCGGAGGCGTTGGAATGTTGGCCGGTGGAATTGATGGAAAGCTTGCTGCCGAGATTGATGGAGATCATCTATGAGATCAATAGCCGCTTTCTCGAACAAGTCAGGGCGCATTGTCTCGGCGATACTGCCAAAGTCATCCGCATGTCGATGATCGACGAAAATGGGGCAAGAATGGTGCGCATGGCGCACCTGGCTTGTGCCGGCAGTCATGCGATCAATGGTGTCGCCGCATTGCATACCGAACTGCTCAAACGCGATGTGTTGAAGGATTTTTATAGTCTTTGGCCTGATAAGTTCAGCAATAAAACCAACGGCGTGACGCCAAGGCGTTGGATGGCATTATGTAATCCGAGGCTCAGTAAGGTCATTAGCGAAGCGATCGGAGATACTTGGGTGAGAAATTTGGGAAAACTGCAAGATCTTCAACGCTTTTCGGACGATGCGGTATTTTTAAATCGTTGGGAGGATGCCAAGCGGCTCAATAAACATGATTTCGCGCTGAATCTCTATAAGCGTACTGGTGTCAGCGTCGATCCGGAATCGATTTTCGATGTGCAGGCCAAGCGCATTCATGAATACAAAAGACAGCATTTGAATATTCTTTATGTGATTGCTCTTTACCGGAAGCTGAAAACCGATCCGCATTTCGATATTCATCCGCGCACCTTCATATTCGCCGGCAAGGCCGCGCCCGGCTACCATTTGGCCAAGCTTATTATTAAGCTGATCAATGAAGTAGGGCGGGTCGTCAATCGCGACCCGGTGACGAAAGACCGTCTCAAGGTTGTGTTTTTGCCGAATTTTAATGTCACGAACGGTCAGCAGATTTATGCCGCAACCGAGGTGTCGGAGCAAATTTCCACGGCCGGAAAAGAAGCTTCCGGAACCGGCAACATGAAGTTTGCGATGAATGGGGCATTAACTATCGGAACGTTGGATGGAGCGAATATCGAAATTCGCGAGGAAGTCGGTGAAGAGAATTTCTTTTTATTCGGCATGACAGCAGAAGAGGTGCGCTTAACTTATGAGCGGGGTTATGCTCCGAATGACGCGTATCAGCAAGATGCGATTTTGAAAGATGCCATCGATCTGATTCGAAACGGTTTTTTTTCGCACGGCGATACCGGTTTGTTCCGTGATTTGACCGATAATCTGATCTACAGCGATCCTTATTTGGTGTTGGCCGACTTCAATGCGTATCGGGAGTGCCAGGATTCCATTGATACGGTGTATCGCGACAGAACGCGTTGGAATCGGATGTCGGTACTGAATACGGCGAGATCCGGCAAGTTTTCATCGGATCGAACGATTGCCGAATATTGCCGCGAGATTTGGAAGGTCGAGTCGGTACCGATCGATGTTCCGGAAGTGGACCCATTTAGGCTTGTTTGAGCTGTAAGACGCGCACACTGTCTTTCGAAAAAGGCTCGGGCAAAAAAAATGCGGCTAAAAAGCCGCATAAAGGATATTAGAAGGATATAAGCTCTTAAAAAAATAGCAGTATTTGAAAGTTTGCATCTCAAGAGTTGTGCATAGTTTATGCAAGATATCCGGCTTTGAAAATGTGGCAAATTGTCGCGTGGCGGATTGTCGCAGTTTATTTGTTGTCTTTTATTAGGTAGCGGCTCAAGGCCGCAAAGTCTTCCAGCGACAAAGTTTCGGCGCGCGCGCTCGGGTCGATGCCGAGTTCTGCTATTTGTTGTTCGTCAAGCAGATTCCTTAATGAGTTGCGAATCGTTTTACGGCGTTGAGAGAAGGCATGAACGACAACCTGATTCAAGTCTTCGACCGAATTGACCGAAACCGGGGGCTTGTTATGAGGAATCAGGCGGATAATTGATGAGGTTACTTGCGGTGCGGGGTCGAAACTTTCCGGCGGGACGTCGAATAAATGTTCCGCTGCGCAATAATAGTGCGCCATCACGCTAAGACGCCCGTATTTTTTGCTGCCGGGCTCGGCACAAATCCGATCCACGACTTCTTTCTGCAGCATGAAATGCATATCGGCGATGCAGGATGTGCTTTCCAATAAATGAAACAACAATGGCGTAGAAATATTGTAGGGGAGGTTACCGATGACTCTAAGCGGTTTGCCGTCCGTCGGCAGCGCTTGGAAATTGAAACTCAATGCATCGGCGCTATGAATCGTTAAGCGTTCGTTGTCGCCGAATTTCTTTTTCAACAGACTCACTAGGTCGCGGTCCAGTTCAACGATATCGAGCCGGATGGCATGATTCAATAATGGCGCCGTCAACGCACCTTGCCCGGGGCCGATCTCAACCCAGTGTTCGCCCGGACGGACCTGTATATTGCCAAGAATCTCTTCGATGATCGAATAATCGGTTAAAAAATTCTGGCCGAAACGTTTGCGGGCTTTATGCGTCATGGGTAGTGCGGTTTGGGGAAGATGAGGACATTGCCAGTGCCGTTGCCAAGGCATATTCGATGCTGCCCGTGTCGATAGAACCTGTCCCTGCCAGATCGAGCGCGGTGCCGTGGTCGACCGAGGTGCGTACAATCGGTAAGCCCAATGTAATGTTTACGGCGTTGCCGAAGCCTTTATATTTCAACACCGGCAAACCCTGATCGTGATACATCGCCAGTACTGCATCGGCCGTATCGAGATATTTTGGCGTAAACAACGTATCGGCCGGCAATGGGCCAATTAGGTCGAGACCTTGTTCGCGTAGATTTTCCAATACCGGTTCTATGATCTCTTTCTCTTCTAGTCCCAAATGGCCGTTTTCGCCGGCATGGGGGTTTAAGCCGCAGACTAGTATCTTCGGGTTAGCCAGATTGAAGCGCGTCTGCAGATCTTGGGCCAGGATGCGCAAAACGCTTCTTAGCCGGTTATGCGTAATCGCGGCGGTGACATCGGCAAGCGGGAGATGGGTCGTAACCAGTGCGACTCGGAGTCCCGGTGTCGCCAGCATCATGACCGGATGGCCGCCGGTAATGCCTGCAATGTATTCGGTATGGCCGCTGAAAGCAATGCCGGCATCGTTGATGACGCCTTTATGTACCGGTCCAGTCACCATGGCGTCAAACAACCCGTCTAGGCAGCCTTTTGCCGCGCGCGTGATTGTTTTGAGGACATAACGGCTATTTTCCATGTTGAGTTGGCCGCATTGCGCCGGGGCACTCATTTTAACCGGCAAGACGCTGATAGAGCCTGCGCTTTGTTCGACGAGTTCCGATGACGGGTCGAATGACTTGACCTTGAGTTTAAAACCCAGCGATTCAGCGCGTTGCATCAGCAAATCGGGGTCGGCGATCGCAACGAGTTCGCAGGCATGGCTTTGTTGTGCCAGCATGATACAAAGGTCGGGGCCGATACCGGCCGGTTCGCCGGGGGTGATGGCGATGCGCTTCAATGTAGGGGTTGCGTCCATGGGGTATTTTAGGAAAAAAGATTATTCTACCGTAATCGATTACATTTCGCGCGCTCATGTACTGTTACAACGTGGTCAAAGAATATCTTCCCGGTGCTCACCCTCAAGTCAATTCGTTCCCGCAGAACGATGGGGCAATTTGTGGAAGTTAATTTTGAACTTGTCCTAAGATGTCTTGATCAGCAAAGTTAATTCATTG
Organism: Methylotuvimicrobium sp.; assembly: GCF_050611805.1. Lineage (NCBI taxonomy): Bacteria > Pseudomonadati > Pseudomonadota > Gammaproteobacteria > Methylococcales > Methylococcaceae > Methylotuvimicrobium > Methylotuvimicrobium sp. The sequence goes on along the minus strand of NZ_JBNGHF010000071.1, from coordinate 8,308 downwards.
AGTTTTATACATTCAAACAACAAGTTGTCGACCGACTCTTCGCAATGATCCGTGTATTGGAGCCCGCATTCATTATTGCTGAATTGATGTTTTAACATACCGTGAACGGTGAACGGTTCACCCGATTCGGGGAGATGCATGGTGATTTTTATTTTTTCGCTGACATCAGGTGCTAGTGGTTTTGTAAGTTTGATTCTTATCCCGCTTCGGCTGATATCGATAATGTCGGCGCTTAACGGAAATTCCAGGTCGACTCCGTCATTTACCATGACTCCTGCGCTCAATCCTTTAGGTTTGATTCGGCGATGCGTGCGTCTTTCGGTTGCCATGTGGTTCCTTTTGTTTGAATAAGTTAAAATTAATTGCTTGTATAGTTCAAATTGATAAAAATGCAAATCCGGAGCTAAAAATTATTGCGTAATCGGACGGATTTACGGCGTCCTTTGACGGGCACCCGGGGCCGAATTTGCATCTGCGATGGGTATAACTTTACACAACAACACAGATGATAGGATGATTAATCATGCAAAAAACCGATGAAACGCCTCTTTGGGTATTTTTGGCCTTTTCAAGTATAGAAACACGTCGAGGAGCTTTGATTTTACTCTGGAGCTCGATGTTGTTTACTGTTTACTGCATACCCTGGGTAACTCTCTTTCAAGGCCACGAGTGGGTCGAAATTCTATTTTTGATCGATGATTGGAGTTGGGTGGCGATGATGTTACCGATGTCGGTTTGGTATTGGTTGTGTTTACGGTGGGTTGATAAAAAAAATGGTTGGGTTATTTGAAGCCCGCACCGGCTTTGTTGTTCATTTGCCGTCTGTTCGCGTAAAATCTTCAATAATTCAATTGAGACGGGAAATACGATGAAACAGGTTTTAATAGTAGCGTTCTTTTTGATTTCCTTGTCCGCTCAAGCGGACGATGCCAAAAACGAATGGCATGACACCACGCTGTCCGACGCGACGATCAAGAAAATCCAAGAGTCCCAATATCATTATAAAAAATGTATTGCCAACGAATTGCAAGTTGCTTCGGCAAGGCCGCAAGATATTAGAAAAGGTACCGAAGCCATCGTTAAGAAATGCGAGAATGTTCTGGCCGATATGAGAAATGTCTATCTCGAGGAAAAAGTACCTGAAGTGATTGCCGACCGGCATTTAAAGCAAATGCGCATTCAAACCACGCGCGATGTGCTCAGAGAAATGATGTTCATCGAATCCGCGCGAAAAGCCGGACAACAATAATCAAATCAGTACGGATGTTATGAATACGACCTATACGATAGATTTAACCCTAAAGCCGAGCACCTTCGATTTATGGCATGTTTGTTTGGCGGGAACGGTGGCTTTATTAGCGATTTTGCTGATCGTGTTGTTGATAGTCATGTTGATCGGAATTTCCAGAGGTAGAAAAAAACTGCTTGAGGAAGCCTTACGCGAGTCTGCCGTCTCGCTGGCCGAAACCGTCAAGATACCCGAGCCTGAAGTCAAAGTCGTCGAGAAGATCGTCGAAGTCGAAAAAGTCGTTCAAGCGCCGGCACCGGAGCCGGTCGTATTAAAAGAAGCGACGCCGGATGCGGCGTTACAATTGTTGAGTTTATTACAAAAAGAAGCTCGCTTCATCGACTTCATTAAAGAAGATATTACCGCTTACAATGATGCCGATATCGGTGTGGCCGCAAGGGTTGTTCATGAAGGTTGCAATAAGGCGATCAACGAACACTTTAAACTCGTGGTCATCCATGAAGGTCAAGAGGGTAATAAAGTGTCTTTGCCAAAAGGATTCGATGCTGCTTCGATTAGACTGACCGGCAACATTATCGGCGAAGCGCCCTTTACCGGAACATTGATCCATAGAGGTTGGCAAGTGACCGACATTCGCCTGCCTAAATTAACTGCTGGACATAATGCCAAGATTATTGCACCGGCCGAGGTAGAATTATGAAAAGTTTGTTCGGACATTTACGCTCGGAAAATCCCGGAGAGGGGGCGCTTAACGCGGACGTGAGTCAAAATGAATCAAACGAAGATAATCCACTGGAGGACAGCAATGACGAGCAAGCCTCGGTCAAGCATTCCGGGCCTCGTTTTTCGGTTGGAATCGACTTGGGCACGACGCATTGCGTGTTGTCCTATGTCGATTTAAGTCAAAGCGATGAGGATGGTCATGTTCAAGAAGTGATGGCGATACCTCAGTTAACTTCGCCGGGTGCGGTCGAGGAATTGATGCAGTTGCCGTCATTTTTATATCAGGCGCATCACTCCGAATTAGCGGAAGGCTCGACGGCTTTGCCTTGGTCAGCGAAGCCTGAATTTTTAGTCGGCGAGATCGCTCGCGGCTTAGGAAGTAAAGCCCCGATTCGACTGGTTTCCAGTGCGAAAAGTTGGTTGTGCCATGCAGGCGTCGATTGTAAGGCACCCATTTTGCCGGCTGAGGCGCCTGAAGAAGTCGAGCGGGTTTCGCCTTTTCAAGCGACCGTCGCCTATTTACAGCACATACGCGATGCCTGGACGCAACTGCACCCCGATGCGCCGTTGGCAAGTCAAGACTTGACAATTACGGTGCCGGCGTCGTTCGATCCTGCGGCTCGCGAATTGACTGTCGAAGCGGCGCGGTTTCTCGGTTTGGAACAAGCGCTCTTGCTCGAAGAGCCACAATCGGCATTGTATAGCTGGATCGAAAGAAGTAACGGAGAATGGCGAAAGCAAACCGAAGTCGGCGATATTTTATTGGTTATCGATATCGGCGGCGGTACGACCGACTTGTCGTTGATCGCGGTTACCGAACAGGACGGTAATTTAGAACTCACGCGAGTCGCGGTCGGAGACCATATATTGCTCGGTGGCGATAATATGGATCTGGCCTTGGCTTATACCGTCAAAGCCAAGCTCGAAAAGGATGGTAAGCGTTTGGAATCCTGGCAAATTCAAGCCTTGACCCATGGCTGCCGCGAAGCGAAAGAAAAGATTTTCAACGACCCCTCGTTGGATGTGATGCCGTTGGTCGTGCCGAATCGCGGCTCGTCGTTAATCGGCGGTTCGTTGCGTACCGAATTGACGCGCGATGAAATCAATAATGTGTTGGTAGAAGGTTTCTTTCCGCGAGTCTCTGCGGCCGAACGTCCGATCAGCCGTCCTCGTGGCGGTTTGCGTACGGTGGGCTTACCTTATGCGCAGGATGCCGGTATCACACGGCATTTGGCGGCGTTTTTGGTTAAACAACTTAACGCAACCGACGACTTAAAAGATATCAATCTGCCAGAGCATGCATCGTTTTTGCATCCGACTGCTGTGTTGTTCAATGGCGGCGTATTAAAAGCCGCGCCGCTGGCCGAGCGCTTGATGGAAGTCCTAAACAGCTGGTTGACTGCAGAGCAAGCACCCGAAGCGCGCTTGCTCGAAGGCGCCGATCTCGATCTAGCGGTCGCGCGCGGAGCCGCCTATTATGGTTATGTGCGTAAAGGTAAAGGCGTTCGGATTAAAGGCGGCACGGCAGCATCTTATTATGTCGGTATTGAAAGCGCAATGCCTGCGGTGCCGGGTATGCCGCCCGAGATCGAAGCGCTGTGTATCGCGCCGTTCGGCATGGAAGAAGGCACTGAAGCAGCACTGCCCGATGACGAATTCGGATTGGTCATCGGCGAACCGGTGCGTTTCCGCTTTTTCAGCTCGAATACACGCCGCGAGGATCAGGTCGGTACCCGGTTGGAATATTGGACCGATGAAGAGCTCGAAGAACTGGATGAAATCGAGATTACCTTGCCTGAAGAAGGCAGAAGAGTCGGGGAGGTTGTTCCGGTGCATCTGACTTCGGCTGTGACCGAAGTCGGTACCCTTGAATTGCATGCGGTTTCGCGCCAGGACGACAAGCGTTGGAAAGTGGAGTTCGACGTTCGGGCCGGCGAAGAGGATTGATTCGGGTATGGGTTCCCTCGGAGGACCGTGGGAACCAGAAAATTATCTCTCGCAGGGGAGCTGAGAAAACACTTTAACCAACGTGTTTGGATACATTCTCATGGGTGGCTTTTGGCTACGGAAGCATAAAAATAAGAATTAAGCTTCAACTCTCTGCGCCCCTGCGCCTCTGCGCGGGAAACGAAATAAAGCCGTCTATAATGCCTTGACAAGTAACCACACCGTGCAAAAACAAAATCCTCAATTTCTGGTCGGTATCGACCTCGGAACAACGCATACGGTCGTAGCCTTCGCGCATGCCGATCAAACAGCCTCCGAAATCCGAATTTTCAACATTGAACAATTGGTCTCTCCGGGCGAAGTCGCGGCGCGGCCTTTGCTTCCGTCGGTGCGTTACCATCCGGCCGAAGGCGAATTGTCCGAGGCAGACTTGGCGTTCTTGCCGACCGAAGACAAGGCTGTAATCGGCGAGGCGGCGCGTGTGCTCGGCGCGAAAACGCAGGGCCGCTTCGTGACCAGCGCGAAAAGCTGGCTGTCGCATCCGTCGATCGATCATACCGCGGACGTTTTGCCATGGGGTACATGGAGCAGCAGTGACGACATTTCGAAGGTTTCGCCGCTCGAGGCTAGCGCGAGTTATTTGGCGCATATCCGTAGCGTCTGGCGACACAAATTTCCGGACGCGCCGCTCGAAGATCAGGATATCGTCATAACCGTTCCGGCTTCGTTCGACGAAGGCGCAAGATCTCTGACAATCGAGGCCGCCAAATTGGCTGGGCTCAAGCAAGTCAAGTTGCTCGAGGAGCCGCAAGCGGTTTGTTACGACTGGCTCCGGCGTCATGACGGCAGTATCAAGCAGGAATTGGCCAACGTGCGTTTGTTGTTGGTTTGCGATGTCGGCGGAGGCACGACCGACTTGACGTTGATCAAGGTCGAACCGGCCGAACCGGAACCGAAACTGACGCGGATCGGCGTCGGCGACCATTTGATGCTCGGCGGCGACAACATCGATCTGGCTCTCGCGCATCTGGCCGAACAACGCATAACAGGCGGCGGTAAGCGCCTGTCGGCGGCGGATATGTCGCAATTGATCGAGCAATGCCGCATCGTCAAGGAAAAGCTCTTGGCCGACGATGCGCCGGAACAACTTGGCGTCACGCTGCTCGGTGGCGGCTCGAAATTGATCGGCGGCACGCGTTCGGCGATGTTGACGCGCGATGAAATTCATAGCATCGCGTTGGATGGTTTCTTTCCGTTATCGGGCTTGAATGACTTACCGGACCGCAAGCGCAGCGGAGTCGTCGAATTCGGCCTGCCTTATGCGGCGGAACCGGCGGTCAGCAAACATATCGCAGCGTTTTTGAAATTGCATAACCAAGCCGCGCTCGATGCTTTGAACGGTGAGGGTGCCGTGCCGGATGCCTTGTTGCTGAACGGCGGAGTGTTTCGTAGCCGCCCGCTGACCCAGCGGATTCTCGATTTGATTGCATCCTGGCGAGGTGGTGCGCCGAAGCTGCTCGAAAACAAGCATCCGGAATTGTCGGTTGCGTTGGGTGCGGTTAGCTACGCGCAGGCAAGGCGAAATAAACAAGTCCGTATCGGCGGCGGTGCGGCGCGCAGTTATTTCTTGATTGTCGATACCGAACGCGGCGAACAGAAAGGTGTCTGTATCTTGCCGCGCGGCAGCGAGGAAGGGCACGAGGTCGTCTTACAAGACCGGCAATTCGCGTTGCGATTAGGGCAGCCTGTGCGCTTCCATCTGGCTTCGACAACGGGCGACACCGAATATAAGCCAGGCGAGTTGGCTGTGATCAACGATGAGCGTTTTCATTCGCTGCCGCCGCTGGCGGTCGCGTTGTCAGGCGACGAAACGACGCCGCTCGAAACCAAACAAGTAAAACCGTCTACTTCCGAAGTGACTGTGCAATTAGCCGTCATGCAAACTGAAGTCGGCACGCTGAAGATTCAGTGCGTTTCGGTGCAAGACGCAAGCAAGCGTTGGGACGTCGAATTTCAAATCCGCAAAAAAGCGGATGCGGGCGTTCAGGCCGAATTGCCGGCACAGTTCGACAGGGCGGTCGAGTTGGTGCAGGCGGTGTTCGGTTCCAAGTCCAAACAAATTAATCCGAAAGCGGTCAAAAGTTTGCGTGCCGATCTCGAAAAACTGCTTGGTTCTCGCGCAGATTGGGAGACGCCGTTATTGCGAGGCTTGTTCGGCGCTTTGCTCGACGGCATCAAATACCGTAAACGTTCCGAAAATCACGAACGGGTTTGGTTGAGTCTGACAGGTTTCTGTCTGCGTCCCGGCTTCGGTTATCCGCTCGATGATTGGCGCGTCGAACAATTATGGAAGATTTACGATCAATCGGTTCAATACGTCAATGAAGCGCAAATATGGAGCGAGTGGTGGACGCTCTGGCGGCGTGTCGCCGGCGGGCTCGATGTAGCCGAGCAGGAAAAGGTTTTCGACGATATCAATAAGTATTTGAATCCGGCATCGGCGCGGCAACCGGCCGTTGCGAAACAGCTCAAGACACGCGCTTATGACGACATTGTGCGCCTTGCTGCCGTGCTCGAACGTTTGTCGGTCGATAAAAAAATTCAACTCGGTGAATGGCTGTTGAAACGTTTGCAAAGCCCGGGTGAGTCCGAGCAAACCTGGTGGGCGGTCGGCCGAATCGGCGCGAGGATTCCGTTTCACGGTAGTAGTCATAACATCGTACCGTCCGTGACGGCATCCGACTGGCTCAAACAGATCATGCGAGTCGACTGGAAGAAAACGCCCCAGGCCGGATTTGCCGCGACACTGATCGCGCGCATGAGCGGCGATAGAAGTCGTGATATCGACGACGCGTTACGCCTCGAAATCGTCGAGCAATTGAAAGCAGCCAAAGCGCCGACGTCGTGGATTGCGATGGTCGAAACGCTGAAGGAACTCGACGAAAAAGAAGAGAAACAAATCTTCGGCGAAGCCCTGCCGCCGGGTTTGAAGTTGATTGGTTGATTCAAGAAATAATTTCGCGCTGAGTTCTTTTTCTGGTTCCCATGGTCATCCGTGGGAATCCATGCGTTGATTGCTGCTGTAAGAAAGGTATGCATTCCCACGCTGGAGCGGTGGGAGCGAGGATCCCCGCACCTCTGCGGGAGTAAAAGTCAGGTAGGCATTGAATCCAAATAGATAGGAGCACCAACATGGTTTTTTGGAACAAACTGTTCGGCGAATTCGTCGATGTGATCGAATGGACCGACAGTTCCAGTGATACGATGGTATATCGCTTCGAACGCTACGGGAATGAAATCAAATACGGCGCAATGCTGACCGTTCGCGAGTCGCAGACGGCGATACTAGTCAGCGAAGGACGCGTGGCCGATTTTTACGAACCGGGTTTATATCAGCTCGAAACCCGCAACATGCCGATTTTGACCACGCTAGAAAGCTGGCCGCACGGTTTCAAGAGCCCGTTCAAGGCCGAAGTCTATTTTTTCAACATGCGCCGCTTCACCGATTTGAAATGGGGCACGAAGAATCCGATCATGCTGCGCGACAAGGAATTCGGGCCATTGCGGTTGCGCGCGTTTGGCACCTATTCGGTCAGAATTAATGAACCGCTAGCGTTCATTAAGGAAATCGTCGGGACCGGCGGGCACTTCCGTACCGACGACATCAGTTCGCAATTACGTAATCTGATCGTATCGCGCTTTTCCGACATCATCGGCGAATCGGGCATTCCTGCCTTGGATCTGGCCGCGAATTACGATGAACTCGGTGCTTATATCACAGAACGCATTGCACCCGAATTTTCCGAATACGGGCTCGAAGTGCTGCAGCTATTAGTTGAAAACATATCTCTGCCACCCGAAGTCGAAAAGGCGCTCGATAAACGCACCAGTATGGGCATCATCGGCGATCTTCACCGCTACACGCAATTCCAGGCCGCCGAGGCGATGGCTGCGGCCGCGCAAAATCCGTCAGGCGGCACTTCCGAAGGCATCGGCATGGGCATGGGTTTCGCGGTCGCGCGCGAATTGGGTAAGTCACTCTCCGAACAGCCGTCTGCTCAGAAAGCCACGCCGCCGCCGATTCCAACTTCGACGGTCTATTTCGTTGCGATAGCCGGACATCAGGAAGGCCCCTACGCGCTAAAAGTCATCGAGCAAAAAGTCCGCAGCGGCGAAATCAATCGCAACACCTTGGTTTGGAGCGCTGGGATGGCGGAATGGACGCCGGCCGGTCAAGTGCCTGAGTTTTCCGCGGCGTTTGCTCATGTGCCTCCGCCGTTGCCGGGTTGAAAGCGGTTAGCAGTTAGCAGAGAGCGGTTGCGGTTAGTAGATAGTAGTGAAAGGTGAAAGGTGAAAGGTGAAAGGTGAAAGGTGAAAGGTGAAAGGTGA
>NZ_JBNGHF010000070.1:8421-17698 GCF_050611805.1 Methylotuvimicrobium sp. | reverse complement strand
CCTGAGCCCTTCGGCTGCGCTCAGGAGAGCCTTGTCGAAGGGGGAGCTTCCGGGGTGTCTTTCCCAAGCTGGAGCTTGGGAAAGAGCGTGATGTGGGTTGGCCGTTTTTAGCTTGAAGCTCATGGCTTGCGAACCCCGCCCTGCTAGGGATATGCTGATCTTTGGAATTTAGCTGAAGAACCTGCTAATCAGGAAATGAATTGTAGGGTACGCTGCGCGTACCTAATGTCGGCACAAGGCAGCACATGAGGGCGCGTTAAACTACGGATGGAACTGCTGTGGTACGCACAGCTTACCCTCCTCCACGCTCAGTGTATTGGAAAACAATCATTTACTATTTACTAAATGGTTTATTTAGTAGGAAAGATAACCGTTTCAACTTCTAACACGAACATAGCTTTTTTAAGGCTATGTATGCGGTAATAGTGTATCTATTCAGTCCCCCGGCAATTATCGTTCCCACGCTGGAGCGTTGGAACGATAGGGGGTGTGAATAATTACTTCGAGATTGGTGTAGTATTCACTTCAACTATTAACGCGAACATAGCTTTTTTAAAGGGGATGCCTACAATTTTTTCTCACCTCATCCGATGCAAAGATTTTCGGCATTCAATGCCAAAGAATAAGCGCCAATAACAGGCCTTTCATCCTATATCCGCTTCGACTTTCGCGGGGCATTCGGAAAGTTAATTGGTATCGAATCGATAATTAATTGACTTTTTTCTCTATCATTCTTATAGTTTCGAATCACTACTAAATGGAAGGGGTCGATAATGACTTGCCGTTTTAGTAGCGATTGTATGTCGACGATGATAACAAGATCCGGCGGCTTGCATGGGTTGACAAGGGCCTGGCTAAGTTAACCCATGCAAGTTAAAAAATGATGTTGGATCAAAGATTCGAGCATTCATGGAGCGCATGATCCTAAAAAGACTAGTTTGAGGCCTCACCAAGCCGGTGAAAGTGTTGTAAACCCTTCATGCTTCGACTTAGCTCAGCACGAACGGTCTACAAAACATGTCAACAGCTCTTTTAAGGATGATGGCTTGATTTTTAGGCTTTTTGAAGTCTATGGGATCTGCATAATAGATGGATTCCGACGAGATGCATCGTTCGACAACTTACCCCAGACTTAGCAAATGTAGCGTCTAAGATGTTGAGTTATATGGGTTAAGAATCATACCCACTTTACCCGGCTTTTAAAAATCAGCCTGGGTTAACACAATTATAAGAGAGGTAAAGAACCATGACGATTGAAGAACCTAAAAAAGATAGATTTTGGCTTTATGTCGGTTGCCTGACATCAGCTTTAGTTATAACTCTGCTATTGGTCAAAATGAACGAGGACGAAAAATTTGCACCAATCAAAGAGCAACTCAAGGAAGAAGAGGCGTTGATGAATATTCGTGTCTTGAATTAAGCATCAACGATAGATTAAACATTCAAGACGAATAAACGTTTATTTGCCCCATTATCTTAAGAAAAAGCAGAGAATAAAGTTATGAAACTAAAGTTGATAGGCTTATTGATGACATTGTCCTTCTACGCAGGAGGATCGATGGCCACGGAATATATTTATCGAGATCTGATGGCTAATACATTGGCTTCACCGAAATGCATGGTCGAAGAAGATGCAATCGCGAACGCTTCGAGAGATTATAATATCAAGCGGTTCAGTAAGAAGTTTTGTCAAACTCAAGGCTACGGTTGGCACGTCGATAAAGTCAAAGATACCGGGAAAGCAGTTTGCGAAGCTTGTCCTGATACATCCAAAACCGGCGTAACCTGTCATTTGGAAGATGTCGTTGTGCAATGCAAACGTATTAAACCCGGCAGCGTAGGCATGTTGCCCGGTAAAGGTTGATTCGCACAACATTGAGCACAAGCACAGGGAAGTGCTGTACATTAGATATTTGTTCTATAATAAGTCTCCTGTCCCAGGCGAATCAATCGCCTTCAATCATTTTTAGAGGAAACAATGGACTGGCAAGGTTGGCTTACTATCTTTTTGACGCTTGGGGTCTTGATTACCCTGGTTTTTTCCCGCCTAACCCCCGATATCGTATTGATGGCCGCGCTGACCGTACTGAGCGTTTGCGGGGTTCTCGATGCCAAACAAGCGTTGTCAGGATTCAGTAATGAAGGATTGATCACCGTTGCCGCCATGTTTATCATTGCTGCCGGCATAAGAGCATCCGGCGGTGTCGAATTGATTGTCAATCTCATGTTAGGTAATCCTAAAAGCCTTCGTAGCGCCTTATTTCGCTTAGTGTTGCCTATCATTCCGCTCAGTGCCTTTCTAAACAACACACCGGTCGTCGCTACAATGATTCCAGCGGTAACGCGCTGGTCCAAACGTATCGGAGTCAGTCCGTCTAAGCTCATGATTCCATTGAGCTACGCTGCCATATTAGGCGGCACGCTAACGCTAATCGGGACCAGTACCAATCTGGTTATCAATGGTCAATACCAAGTATTGACCGGTAAAAGCGGTTTCGGATTGTTCGATATCACTATGATCGGGCTGCCGGTTGCTTTTGTCGGCATTCTGTTTATCGTTTTCGTATTGCCGCTATTATTGCCGCAGCGGCAAAGCGCTTCCGAACAATTCGCGGATAGGAAAAAGTTTACTTTCGAAGTGGCCGTGGCGATCAACGGGCCTTTAGAAGGTGTGACCATTGCCGAGGCCGGCTTAAGAAACCTCCACAAAATCTATTTAGCCGAAGTCGAACGCAACGGCAGTATCGTGACGGCCGTATCTTCGGAAGAAAAATTGCAAGGCGGCGACCGGTTGGTATTCGTCGGGGAAACCAGTGCTATTTTCGATATTTTAAGAACAAATGGCCTGGTGCCTTCCGATAATCAACATCCGGTCATCGAAAAAGATGCGCCGGAGCGGTGTTTGGTTGAAGCGGTGGTTTCGCCGCATTGCGATAGCATCGGCACAACGATTCGGGATTCCCAGTTTAGAGATAGATACGGCGCCGTCGTGTTGGCCGTAGCGCGGAACGGCGAGCCCATTCAAGGTAATCTAGGGTCTATCGAGTTGCAGGCCGGCGATGTACTGTTACTGGAAGCGCGGCCGGCTTTTGTCACGCGTCAACGCGTGCAGCGCGATTTTTTAATGATCAACGATTTGGCGGAAACACGGCCTAATCACAGTCGAGCTAATTTATCCTGGGCCTTATTGCTAGGCGTTATTATTCTGGCAACTAGCGGCTTAACCAGTATGTTGAATGCCGCTTTGATCGGTGCCGGAGCAATGGTCGCGACCGGTTGTTGCAGCATCAACGAAGCGCGAAGAAGCCTGGATTTAACCGTAATCGTCACAATCGCGGCGAGTTTTGCGTTGGGTAATGCGTTACAAATCAGCGGCGCCGCCGATTTCATTGCTCGTCATGTCTTGTCCATTGCCGATGGTAACGCCTGGTTATTGTTAGGTTTGACTTATATTATCGTTTCGATAATGACCGAGGTGATAACCAATAACGCCGCGGCATTACTGATGCTGCCGATCGTTTTAGCGATTACCGGAAGTCTCGGGCTCAATCCGGAGCCTTTCGTGTTTGCCACGATGGTGGCGGCATCGGCCAGTTTTGCAACGCCGATCGGTTATCAGACCAACTTGATGGTTTACGGGCCTGGCGGTTATTATTTCAAGGACTTTTTGAAAGTCGGGGTGCCGATGAATATCATAGTTGCGATTACCTCGATAGGACTGATTCCGTTAATTTGGCCGTTGTCGAATTAACTTTCAATTCAACCGGCTTCCTGATTAGCAAGTTTCTTCAGCTAAAGCCCAAAAACCAGCATATCCCTAGCAGGACGGGGTTTGCAACCCCGTCCCGCAGAAGTGGCTACGACTGGCCACTGCTCGGACAATTGGCTTCAGCAAGCTGAAGCATCTTGCTAATCAGGACCGGCTTAGTATCACGACATCTCTGTCAATAAATTCGATTTGGCACCGGTAACGGTCTGCAAGCCAGAGAAAGGTCTTGTCGGAAAAGAAACAAACGTGCGTCGGGTCGATTTTATAATGCCATTGCGCGAATGCCTGTTGGTCGATTACGCGCTTGGTCATGATCGCGAGAATGCCTTGAGGTTTGATCATGGAAAAAAGCCGGCTGAATTCAAGGCCCGGTTCGGTAAAGTGTTCGACTACTTCGGTACAGCAAACGAAATCGTATCGGCCTTGCAAAACTTCCGGATAATCGGCGTAAATCGGATCGTATATTGCCGTCGGAAATCCTTGTTCTTTTAACATTGAACTAAGTGCCGGACCGGGGCCGCAGCCGAAATCAAGCCCGCTTGCTCCCGGTAATAGACGAGCGGAAAGAGGGATTGCGAGCCTCGACAAAAATTTCCGATAGCCTTGATCGTGCACATCGTTTTGATGATGGTCGTAAATCGTTTTTTGTTGTTGCAAATCGAGTTGCTGAGTGGGCGGAACAAAGACTAGCGCGCAGGTCGAGCAAAGAAAGTAATCGCGTTGCTTATCGCTATGGTAATGTTCAATTTTCGATTCCGCGCAGAGTGGGCAATGTAGATGATCGTCGAGTGTCATTTTGAGTTGCATTTGTTAGCAGTGAAAAGTTTCTGGTTCCCACGGTCCTCCGTGTGAACCCATACCTCGGGTGCCGAAACAAGATCGGTATGCATTCCCACGCTGGAGCGGTGGGAACGAGGGAAAAACAACTCCCCTAATGATTCCATCGCACTGTACGCGCTGTTGTACATATATTTAGATACAACCTTGCCTTCTTAGCCGGTGTGACCTCGATACCATTTATTATTACCTAACGTACCCGACTTTCCCCCACATAGCGTTAGGTGAGGGACAATCTGGGGATCGCTCCCACAGAGAAACCAGCAACTTGTGGGAGCGAAGCCTACATTTCTGGTTCCCACGGTCCTCCGTGGGAACCCATACCTCGGGTTCCGATACAAGATCGGTATGTATTCCCACACTGAGGCAGAGGGAGCAAAAAAAGGGTATTTTTTACAATCTGCGTTAATTAACTTGACGTATCCGTGAAATCCTATAGAATACTCGCTCTTTAACGGAGCGGTAGTTCAGTTGGTTAGAATACCGGCCTGTCACGCCGGGGGTCGCGGGTTCGAGTCCCGTCCGCTCCGCCAACAATTCCTCAGACAGGGTTATCGCTGTCGATATAACTGCATTGAATGTCGAAATGCAGTTCCGTCTTTCTCATCAATTCCTTGATTCCAAATCGTTCGGTCGCGTGGTGACCGCCTGCGAACATATGAATGCCGTGTTCTTGGCTGTCATGCCAATCATGCTCGCTGATTTCTCCGGTGATATAGGCATCGAGTCCTTCATTTGCCGCCAACTTCCATTCGCGATTCGCGCCGCCGGTAATGATGCCGATCGAATGAATCGATTGACTTTCATTGGGCGATGCCAGAATAACCGGATGGTTCAGCACAGACTCCAATACGTGCCGTAGTTGCGACGCCGACAGCGGCTTGTCGAAAGTTCCCTTGATGCCGGTCGCGCAGCCCTTATAATCGCCGAAAGGTTCTTGCTGCATGCAGCCGATTAGTCTGCCTAACACCGCTGCATTACCGACTTCAGGATGGCCGTCCAAAGGCAAATGATAAGCGAACAGGTTTATATCGTTTCGAACTAAAGGCAATACGCGACTGGCAAAAGGACCCGTCAGCGTGCGTGCGCCGTGAAAGTCCCAAAAAAGGCCGTGATGAACAACTAATGCCTTGGCCTGTTGCTCGATGGCTCGGGAAATCGAATCGCGCGTGGCCGACACGGCAAAGGCTATTTTATCGATAGTGTCGGTGCCTTCGATCTGCAATCCATTCGGGCCATAATCTTTATAAGCGTCAGGATTCAGCAGGGTATGATAATAATCGTTTAATTGTTGACGGCTGATCATCGTTTAGTTCTCATTCAGTATTTCATAGCGCTGCCAGAGCGATTTAAAAGTTTCGGTTAACGTAGGATCGTCGTCGTTAACCCGAGCGTCGATCTCCTTCGTATCAAACCATCGTCCTTCTTCGATCTCCTCGGTGGCTAGCGAAAAGGGTCCGTTATGGTCGCAGCGGTAAACTTCAATGAACTCCATGCCGGTGACGGGTGTCGCAGATAACTTAAATAACGGGCTAAGTCTATCGACTTGAACTCCGAGTTCTTCATGAAGCTCTCTTACAGCGCATTCGTCGTAATCTTCGCCGACATCGACGTGCCCGGCAGCCGAGCTATCCCATAATCCGGGGTTGATGTCCTTGGTCAGGGAGCGTTTTTGTAAAAATAATAAATTAGAATCGTTAAAGACTAAAATATGCACGGCCCTATGAAGCAGGCGGTCACGATGAATGATGCTCCGAAGCGCTTTGCCAATCACGCGGTCGTTTTCGTCTACGATAGATAAGTATTCTTGATGCATGGCGAAAATGGATTTTGACAAAGGCCCGTATAAAGCCTTTTTCACGTCAATAAGTCAATACAAACACGGATTCGCTTGAAGAGGTGTAGGGAGGAATTGGATGTATCAGGTGTAACGCTATGGCTTAATTTATGCCATGGAGGATTGGAAAATATAGAACTGAACCTCCCGGCCAATGTCAATGCAAAAAACCGGGTGGTCCAACTATCTCCGGTTAAGAGTCTATCAGGACTAATCTTATTTAAAATAGCAAAAAAAGTTTATAAACTATAAACCATAAGTTTATAGTGGCAGCAATATGGATAAATTGAATAATATAAAAGTGTTTTGCAGAATTGTCGAATTGGGTACATTTGCAGCCGTCGCTCGCGAAATGAAAGTATCGGCAATGATGGTGAGCAAATACATGGCGCAGCTTGAGGAATCGCTCGGCGTGGCATTGTTGAATAGAACGACCCGCAAGATTAGTTTGACCGAAGCCGGGGAGAGTTATTACGCGAGAAGCAAGCCTTTACTAGACGAATTCGCCGAACTGGATGAAGATATGGTCGAATTGGGGCAAAATGTCAAAGGCGTTTTAAAGATTGCCGCACCGATCGATTTCGGCGGTATTTATATGGTGCCGGCGATCAATGCCTATCAAAGCGAACACCCGAATGTTAAAGTCATGATGTCGTTGCAAAACGCGCATATTAATTTGAGCGAGGGCATTTATGATTTATCGATATTGGTTTCAAACTCACTCGAACTAGGTGTCGTGGCCAGAAAGATCGCGGAAACTCGATTATGTACTTTCGCTTCGCCAGGATATATAGCTAAATACGGCGAGCCAAGACGCATAGAGGATTTGAGTCGTCATCATTGCTTGCATTATATCGATACGCCCCATGAAGATTATTGGGTATTTAATGTCGATGGCGAGGAAAAAAAGTTACGCACTACTTGGCACTTCGCATCGAATAACGGCAGGGCATTGTGTCAGGCAGCTTCCTTGGGTATGGGTATTACCCAGGCGCCCGAAATTTCAGTTGCCAATTACTTGGAACAGGGCAAGTTAATAGAAATATTAAAAGATTACCGAATACCCTCGCTGTCTATTTACGTCACTTATATGCAAAGAAGATTTATTCCGGCGAAGATCACCACATTTGTGAATTTTTTGACTCGATATTTTGATTGGCAAATGAATGCCAGCACGGATAGGATAAAGAAGCGGGAGGCTGGAGCTCCGTAGGGTAAGCTGTGCGTCACTGCCATTAAGTTAAGCCGTCATAAAAATTAAGTAATTCTTGCATTTAGGCTTTAATGTCTCTTAGAAGCTTGCCATCCATGGCACTGGATTCCGCCAGTCCATGGCGGAATGACGGGTTTCCCTTAATTTAATGGCAGCCTCGGGTACGCTGCGCGTACCATGGTAACCCTACCGATGCCAAACAAACCCTTATGGTTTCTGGTTCCCACGGTCCTCCGTGGGAACCCATACCTAGGTAATTGAAGCAAGATCGGTATGCATTCACGCGCTGGAGCTCTTTAGGGTACGTTGTGCGTACCATGCCCACTAATGCTAACAAGCCCTTATTGTTTGATCTGGGTAGGAATTCAGTGATTAACGGCATGAAGGTACGCGTAGCGTATCCTACAATTTCTGTATAACGAAACGATGATCGCTCCGCGTGGGAATGATCGAGCGTCTATAAATTTTAAATCAGAGTCATTATGGCAAGACGATACGAACATAGCCAGGAAGAGATCAAAGCAATGGTTATGCAAGCGGCGAATCAAATTATTGTCGAACAGGGTGGTGCGGCCTTAAATGTTCGTAAAATCGCGATGACTATCGGCTATACCGTCGGTAGTATCTATATGGTTTTTGAAAACATGGCCGATTTGGTTCTTCATGTCAATGCTGAAACCTTAGATGAGATCGCCAGTGCGCTGAATAAAGTTGAGACTGGCTCGGCATCTCGAGATTTAGAGGAAATGGCCAAAGCTTATTTGAAGTTTGCCAGTTTAAACTTTAATCGATGGTCGATGTTATTCGGTAATCGATTTGTCGACAGCGGGCACTTTCCGGATTGGTATCGGGTAAAAATGAATCGGTTGGAAGAAATTATTACAACGCAAATAGCCCGATTACATCCGGAAAATAACCCGCAACAAAACCAACGTATCGGAAATGCATTATGGGGCGGCATTCACGGCGTCTGTCTGCTGTCAATCAACGGCAAGTCGGATAAGCAAGCGCTACAAGAAGCTCAGAAAACCTTGCTGACTTTGGTGCGGACTTTTGTTGGCGGTGAGCGGTGAATGGGTGAACGGTAAGCAGGAAGTAGTAAGCAGTGAGTAGTGAGTAGTGAGTAGTGAGTAGTGAACGGGGAAAGGGAAGTAGAAATTAGAAATTCGCTGTTTCCCAAGCTCCAGCTTGGGAAACCGATGCGTGAAGCTCTAGCTTCGCGGTACAAAGGGAAAGAGAAACCGATGTATATCTTCGTTCCTACCGCTCCAGCGTGTGAATGCATAACGATCTTAAGTCTGCAGCCAAGGTATGGTTTCCCTCGTAGGACCTTGGTAACCACAAATTGAGCTAAACTCAATCGGCTGGGCAGGTCTCGGGAAGCTAGAGCTTCCGGTCTCTGCATTCCCAAGCTAGAGCTTGGGAAGGAGCGCAAAATGTCACATAATTCAGCTAACCGCTAACCGCTAACCGCTAACCGCTAACCGCGCTTAGCCAACTCCGTAGCCGCAGGATAATCGATCTTACCGCTTGCCAAAACCGGGACCTTATCGACAATCATTATCTTTCGCTGTTTCCCAAGCTCCAGCTTGGGAAACCGATGCGTGAAGCTCTAGCTTCG
>NZ_JBNGHF010000070.1:0-8321 GCF_050611805.1 Methylotuvimicrobium sp. | reverse complement strand
ACCACAAATTGAGCTAAACTCAATCGGCTGGGCAGGTCTCGGGAAGCTAGAGCTTGGGAAGGAGCGCAAAATGTCACATAATTCAGCTAACCGCTAACCGCTAACCGCTAACCGCTAACCGCGCTTAGCCAACTCCGTAGCCGCAGGATAATCGATCTTACCGCTTGCCAAAACCGGGACCTTATCGACAATCATAATCTTTTTCGGTAAAGCGATTTTGCCAATGCCTTCGGCAACTGCTTCCAAATCGTGGGCCGATGCCGATTTTTGCGTGGTCAGCAAAATAATCTGCTCGCCTTTTTTCTCGTCGGGTAGGGTAATCGCAGCATGAAGCGCGTCCGGCCAAGCCTTGGTGGCTAACTGTTCGACGACAGTCAACGAAACCATTTCACCGGCGATTTTGGCGAAGCGCTTACTGCGTCCTTTGATCGTAATGAAACCCTCATCGTCGACATCGACGATATCACCGGTATCGTACCAGCCTTCGCCGTAAACCGACTTAGGCGGAACTAGTTGTCCCGGATTTTTCGCCAGCAAATAACCTTGCATGATATTGGGACCTTTAACATGCAATTGCCCACCTTGCTCGATACCCGGTATCGGCTCCAGCTGGTATTCCATTTTCGGCATGAAACGCCCCACCGTGCCGGCCTTGAATTCCATCGGGGTATTAACCGAAGTGACCGGAGCGGTTTCAGTGGCGCCGTAACCTTCGAGAATACGAATGCCGAACTTTTCCGACCAAATTTGCCGCGTGCCTTCCTGCAATTTTTCGGCGCCGGCCACGACATAACGCATGTTGTAAAAATCGTAGGCATGGGCTTTTTTCGCATAAGCGGCTAAAAACGTATTGGTGCCGAACATGATCGTGGCATTGATTTCGTAAGCCATCTCAGGAACGATTGCATAATGCAACGGCGACGGATAAAAGAACGTGGTCATACCGTTTAATATTGGTAGCATCGTGCCGACGGTAAAGCCAAACGAATGAAACATCGGCAGAAAATTAAGCACGACATCTTGCGCGTTAAAATTGATCCTCGCCTCCAATTGCTTGTGATTGGCTAGAATGTTGGCATGCGATAACACGACACCTTTCGGTGTGCCTTCCGAACCGGAGGTAAATAGAATCACCGCAGGATTGTCGTAGCTGAACTCGGTGTGTTTATACCAAATATTGGCGGTTTTGCATTTAACCAAGCCGACAAGTTTATTTAGCGGGGTGATTTGATTAGCAAAGTCTTCGAGATAAAGCAGATCGACCTGTTGACTTAATCGATCGGCTTCATCTTCTAATCTTGCTAGCTCAATAAAGCGGCGCGAAGTCAGCACGGTTTTAATTTTTGCTGTGGAGCAGGCCGAAAGCATGCCGGCCGAACCGGTCGAGAAATTCAGCATGGCCGGCGTACGGCCGTAAAGCTGAAGACTTAAAATCGTACATAATGTTTTAGTCGAATTCGGCAACATGACTCCGACATTTTCCCCGGTTACGGTAATTTTTTTCAAGACATGGCCAAGACACAGCGTCGCCGTGATCAATCGGTCGTAAGATAACGGCTTGCGTTCGAGATCCTCGGCAACCGTGTGCTTGCCGCCGTGAATACTGCGCGCTTCGAGCAAAGCGGCAAAAATGCTTTGCTGATAATGGCTCGTCGCGAACATCATATCGGTCATGATATCGGCAAGAATTTGGCCGCAAAAATGACGACGACGGCGGCCTCGCAAGTCGTTAGGTGCTTCTATTGTGGTCGGCGGAAGAATTTGTATCGTAATTTTCGGGAAAAGGCGAAGTCTTACGATGTTACGCAATTTCGAGAAATGCGTGTATTCGGCGCCTTTAATCCTAATCGGTAAAACGGTTGCCTGCGATTTGTCGGCGACCATGCCCGGGCCGTCGTATATCTTCATGACCGAGCCGGTCACTGTAATGCGGCCCTCGGGAAAAATCACCGTTTTAGTAGGATTCTTTAAATGATTGATTAGCTCTTTTAGCGACATCGGATGGGTCGGGTCCATCGGAAACACTCTCGACAGCTTCAAGAACGGTTTTAGCCACCAGCGTTCCGATATTTGCGTATTGATCGCGAAGGTAATGTCGTCCGGTAAAAAAACACCGAGCAATAGCGGGTCGAGAAATGAAGTGTGATTGGAAATGATCATTACGCGGGAGCCGGCTTTATGATAGTTTTCGAGGCCTTTAAGTTCGACCTTGAAGATAAAAGTTAGTAGCCGATGCAAAAATGGTTTCAACATGATGCGCTTCCTCAAGCATTGTTATTTTTTTAATAGACTATAAAAATAGCATATTGTCCCCTTGATATATTCGGGAATATGTCGAGGGCTAATTATTTTTCCTCGTTCCCACCGCTCCAGCGTGGTAATGCATACCGATCTTGCTTCGGCAACCCGAGGTATGGGTTCCCACGGAGGACCGTGGAAACCAGAAACAACGGCGAGTGAGTAGGGTGCGCATCGCGCACCTGGGTCGGGCTCTTGTCGGTTCGGCTCCGTGGAAAGGTGCGCAATGCGTACCCTACAATTTTCCTCGTTCCCACCGCTCCAGCGTGGGAATGCATACCGATCTGGTTTCGGCAACCCGAGGTACGGATTCCCACGGAGGACCGTGGGGAACCATCGGAAAGTTATTTTTTACCGTATCCTAAATCCCGCGATCGATTCAAACATGAGAAAAATCAAACCGACGGCGCTATAATGACCCGATGAAAAATCATTTGCCGGTCCAAGTCTTTCGTCAATGAAAATACTCAAAATAAAATTTAGAAATATCAATTCGTTGGAAGGCGATAATCAGGTCGATTTCAGGAAGGCGCCGTTCAGCGATTCCGGCTTATTCGCGATCACAGGGCCGAACGGATCGGGTAAATCCAGTATTCTCGACGCGATCACCTTAGGTCTCTACGGGGAGACTTTTCGTTTCGACCGGCCGGCTGTGCACGTCATGACCAAACGAACGGCGGAAAGCTTTTCCGAAGTCGATTTTGCGGTCGGCGACAACCTTTACCGTTCGACTTGGAAAGTACAACGCGAACGGCAAGATCCGAACGGCCGTTTGCAATCGCCGCAAATGCTATTGATAAAAATCGAAGACGACCGCGAACAATTGCTGGCTGAAACGCCCAATGCGGTATGTCAAAAAATCGCCGAAATCACCGGCATGAATTTCCGCAATTTCACCCGCTCGATCATGCTCGCGCAAGGCGATTTTGCGGCGTTTTTGAATGCGCTGGATAACGAACGCCTCGATATACTCGAAAAAATCATCAGCAGCGACATCTACGCCGACTACAAAAATGCCGTAATCGCCAAAGCCGATGAAGAACAAGCGTTAATGGCCTCGCTCAAACAAGACATCGATGCATTGGATATGCTCGATCCCGCCAAACAAGAGGCCTTCGAGCACGACTTGGCCGATTTCAAAGATCAAATAAGCGAATTTCGAGAACAGCGCGGCGAACTCAAGCAGCAGCAAGTTTGGTTGCAAAATATCGAAACGCTGGAAAAACGGATTACCGCGTTAACTCAGCAACAGCAAAAAACGCAGACCCAAGCAGAACAAGCCCAGCAACAATTAACCCAAATTGCCGAAAATCCGGAGGCCCTGGCTTTTAAAGAAGCCGCGGACGAACTCGAGACGCTTGAAAAAGACATCGAACAAGGCAAGCAAACGTTAAATGCTTATCGGAACGAACTCAAGCGACTGCAGGACAAACTGGCCCTATCGGGCGTAGAACCCGATTCGCTTGGCGCGGCACCGACTAAATCGATTGAAGACCAGCAGCGATCTATAGAAACGCAAAAAGCCAGAATTTCGCAACACACGCAAGAAAAGCATCTGGAAACCGATGTCACGCGAGGACTGGAAATCCAACGTGAACAAAAACAGGGCATTTTGGCTACGGTCGATGAATGGCTGGAACTCAACACGCGCGATGAAAACCTGCTCGAAAATTTTCCCGAAACGGCCAAATTAAAAAAATTACGCACCGAACTGGCGTCGTTGACCGAACAACATAAGCGTTCCGCCAAATCGGTACAAGCGACCGGCGCCTCGCTTAGCGGTCATCAAGCTAGAATTCAGAAATCCCAAAAAACCATCGGCCGTCTGAAGCTTAAGCTGCAAATCAATGAGCAAAAACTCGAAGGCGTGGCGCTGGGTAGGGATGCAGCCGAAATCGACGAGCTTTTAAAAGATCAAAAAGAGCGTTTGGCCGACTTTCAGTCCCTCTACAACCTAAGCCGCGAACATGCGCGCCTAACCGGCGGACGCTTTAGCTTTTTCGGCTTCGGCAAAGCAAAGGAAGAAAAAACGCTGGACGACTTACAAGCTGAATTGGCGCAGTACAAAGACGACATCATGCGCGAAGACAATATCAGACTGACGCTCGAAAAAGCGGTAGCGAACGAGGTGATACTAGCCAGGTTGGCTGATGAGCGCGTCCATCTTGAAGACGGCAAGCCTTGCCCGTTATGCGGCGCGCTGAATCACCCGTATGTCATTCGGCCGCCGAAAATCGGCGACTCCAAGCGCGCACTGGCCGACCAGCGCGCAAAAATCCAAGCCTTGGTCGCGGCATCCGAGCGTCTCGAGCAAGAAACCAAATTGACCGAGAAACGGCTTGAAGGCAGTAAGGCCAAGCGTCAACGCATCGAATTATTACGCTCGCAATGGTTGACCTTGTGTAACCGCCTGAATGCGGTCAATGACGATATGGAAATCAACAATTCGCGGGCGATCAAGCGCTTTTTGAAAACTGAAACGATCGAATTAAAAAATATCACCAAGCTAGCGCAACAATATCGCGTGCAAGCCAGGCGTATCGACAAAATCAAAGAATTGATGGCTCGGCACGAAGCGATGATCGGCCGTTTGCAGGAAAATGCTAAACAGCTCGATCAAGAGTGGCAAAGCCGCCCTCAAGAACTAAAAGAGTTGGAACAAACTCTCGAAAAATGCCGCAAGGACGAGCAGGAATTAACCGCGAAGGTGTTGCATCAATTGGACTTAGTCGGCGAAAAAATGCCCGCCAAAGGAAAGGAAGACGCCTTTTACGATCGCTTGAATCAGCGCCGTCAGGAATATCAAACCTATCAATTGCGCCGCAAGGGGCTTACCGACGAAATCGCCGCGATTACCGAAAAGATCGACGCCAGCAATCGAAAAATTGCGCAACTGTCCGAAAAAATTGCCGCCGCCGGCACGAAACTGCAGCAAGAAGAAACCGCCGGCTTGCATCTGGCATTGATCGAAAAACAAAAACTGATTGCAGACAAAGAAAAACTGATCGGCCAACAGACCGCCGAAACAGCGCGAATGCGCGAAGTTTTCCGCGAAAGACTGGTCGGCACAAAATATGAAGCCATGCGGGTTGACGAAGTTATCGAATTGCTGCACTTGATTGCGCGCGGGCCGGAGCTCGAGCAGCGCATGTCGGTATTGCAAAGCGAATTGGCTGATCTTGCAACCCGGCTGGAAAATACCCAGGCCGAATTAGCGGCCGAACAAGCGTTGGCATTGACCACCCAGACCGTCGAAGATATCGTCATTCGCATACGAGGTATCGACGAAAAAATCGACATTACCCGACAAGAAGCCGCTCGTTTGGAAGCGATGCTCGGCAAAAACCTGGCGATGCGGCAACAATTCGACGTATTGTCGACTAAACTGACTGCGCAGCAAGAAATCGTCGACGAATGCTTGCTGGAAGTTAAACGTATCGACGAAGAAAACGGCGCCGTATTCCGTCGGCGCGTGCAAATTAAAATGGCCGATAAACTATTGGCCCAAGCCAATCAAGTGCTCGAAAAAATCAGCGGACGCTATTATTTACGGCAAATGCCGAGCGAGCAGGGCTTAGCGCTCGAAATCGAAGACACGTATCAAAACAACAACCGTCGATTGCCGAAATCCTTGTCCGGCGGCGAAAGTTTTGTCGTGAGCTTAGCCTTGGCGCTGGGACTTTCTGAACTGGCCGGCAACGGGCGTTCGGTCGATTCGCTATTTCTCGACGAAGGCTTCGGTACCCTTGATGCCGAAACCCTGTATGTCGTGATTTCGACCCTGGAAGGCTTGCAGAAGCACGGTAAAAAGGTCGGCGTGATCTCGCATGTCGAAGCGGTGCAAAAGCGCATCAAAGCCCAATTGCAAATGGCTAAAAAACCGAACGGCATGAGTATACTGAAAAGCGTACCCGATCAAGAAGTCGCCTTTTAACCCAGCCTTAACAAATGGAGTGCCATAATATTATTTTTCTTTAATATTCAAAGGTATATGACAGAGATTGTTAAAGCTGGGTTAAAACGAAAAAGCGTGTTCTCAATCAATTACAGCAAACCCATCACATAATCATTTTATGACCAAAAAGATCCTGACCGTTTTCGGCACCCGGCCGGAAGCGATTAAAATGGCGCCCGTCGTATTGGCTCTACAACAAGCCGAAGGTTTGGAATCCCTCGTATGCGTGACCGCCCAACATCGGCAGATGCTCGATCAAGTGCTCAACTTGTTTGACATTAAACCCGATTACGATTTGGACCTGATGGCGCCGAATCAAGACCTTTTCGACATCACCTCGAAAGTGCTGTTAGGCTTACGCGATGTATTACGCGAAGCGCAGCCGGATATCGTGCTGGTACACGGCGACACCACCACATGTTTTGCCGCAGGACTGGCCGCGTTCTACCAAAACGTCAAACTGGGCCATGTCGAAGCGGGGCTGAGAACCGGCAACCTAAGAGCGCCGTTTCCCGAAGAAGCGAATCGGACCTTGGTCGGACGCCTAACCGATTATCACTTCGCGCCGACGCAATCCTCGAAAAACAACCTACTCGCCGAAGGCGTTCCGGAGCAAAACATCGTCGTGACCGGCAATACCGTTATCGATGCTTTGTTGATCGTCCGGGACAAAGTCATCGGTGAACCGGATAGCGTATGGCAAGAAAAATTCGGCGAAACGCTGTTTAAGACCATTTGCGATTCCAGCCGAAAACTCATCCTGATTACCGGACACCGGCGCGAAAATTTCGGTCAAGGCTTCATCGACCTTTGCAATGCGATCAAAGAACTGGCACAAAAATATCCGGATTGGGACTTGATCTATCCCGTTCATCTAAATCCGAACGTGCAAAAACCGGTCTACGAAATTCTCGACCGACTCGATAACGTCTACCTGATCGCGCCGCTCGACTACGAGCCTTTTGTCTGGATCATGAACCGAAGCGACTTGATCCTGACCGATTCCGGCGGCATTCAAGAAGAAGGCCCCTCTCTGGGTAAACCGGTATTGGTGATGCGCGAAGTGACCGAAAGACCCGAAGCAGTCGATGCCGGCACCGTATTGCTGGTCGGCACCGATAAAGAAAAAATCGTCAGCGGCGTCGAAAAAGTACTATTGGACGGCGATGTCTACAAGCGCATGTCCAAAGCACACAATCCTTACGGCGACGGTCATGCGTGCGAAAAAATCGTTCAAACCTTGCTTGATGCGTCTTGAAATTAGCAGGCGTAGCAGTATGTCTGGTTCCCACGGTCCTCCGTGGGAACCCATACCAAGGCCCAGTACAAGCACGAAACCCATGCCGGCACGGAAACATCGATATGCGTTCCCACGCTGGAGCGCGGGAACGAGGAAACCTGGGTAGTGTTTGTCTGGTTCCCACGGTCCTCCGTGGGAACCCATACCGAGGCCCAGTACAAGCACGAAACCCATGCCGGCACGGAAACATCGATATGCGTTCCCACGCTGGAGCGCGGGAACGAGGAAACCTGGGTAGTGTTTGTCTGGTTCCCACGGTCCTCCGTGGGAACCCATACCGAGGCCCAGTAGAAGCACGAAACCCATGCCGGCACGGAAACACCGATATGCATTCCCACGCTAGAGCGCGGGAACGAGAAAACAGCGAATACTGGACCTGTTTGCCGGTCTCGATTGGATGATCCTAAAAGAGCAATTCAAGCTCTTTCCCAAGCTCCAGCTTGGGAAAAACACCCCGGAAGCTCCCCCTTCGACATGCTCAGGGCAAGAGCTTCCTGAGACCGATTTAACCTCCGCTCACTCTCAATCAACCCCGACTCGCTCGTTCAATTTTTCTTGATTGTCGGGAAGCTAGAGCTTCCTGAACAGGTTACCCAAGCTGGAGCTTGGGTAACAGCATATTGTAGTTTTTTTCTGGTTCCCACGGTCCTCCGTGGGAACCCATACCGAGGCCCAGTACAAGCACGAAACACATGCCGGCACGGAAACACCGGTATGCATTCCCACGCTGGAGCGTGGGAACGAGGAAACCTGGGTAGTGTTTCGGAC
>NZ_JBNGHF010000069.1:0-18518 GCF_050611805.1 Methylotuvimicrobium sp. | reverse complement strand
CATGGCTTATTTAGGTGCTGGATGAATTATCCAAGATAGTTAACCATAGCCAATGAGCTATGGAATTTAGGTGCTGGGTGAATACGTCCATGTAGGCTCGACGGCGGCTTTCCCTGCCGCCGACGCCTGTCGATCGAGCAACCGCACCCTCTCCGGAACCGGCATTGTGTTGCATATCGAAAAATTAGATAAAGAACCTAAATCTACTAACTTTCACAGTAAACCATGCTCGGCAAACGAGTAGGGTAAGCCGTCACCGATGATAAAATGATCGAGAACCCGAATGTCGAATAAAGCCAACGCTTGCTTGAGTTTGTCGGTTATGTGGCGGTCGGCTTGACTGGGTTCACTGATTCCGGAGGGATGATTGTGTGCGAAGATAACGGCGGCTGCGTTGTGCTGTAAAGCGGCTTTGGCTACTTCTCTAGGATATACCGAGGCGCTATCTATCGTACCTCGGAACAATTCTTCGAGCCTTAAAACACGATGTTGATTATCGAGAAACAAGCAAGCGAACACCTCATAACTGTATCCTCTTAATTGCGCGCTGAGATAAGCTCGGGTAATGTCGGGGCTAGTCAAGGCGTCACCGCGTTGTAGAATTTCACAAAAATGCCTTCTAGCCATTTCTAAAACGGCTTGCATCTGCGCGTATTTGGCGGGGCCTAAGCCGACACTTTGACAAAAGCGTTGCAGGTCGGCATCGAGCAGCGCTTTTAAAGAACCGAAGTCGTTCAGTAATTCTCTGGCTAAATCGACAGCCGATTTTCCAGGCGTTCCGGTGCGCAGAAATATTGCGAGTAATTCCGCGTCGGTAAGCGCGTTTGAGCCTTTTTGTAATAATTTTTCCCGGGGTCGTTCATCCGCCGGCCAATCTTTGATTGCCATTGATTACCCAAGTTAGGTCAAAAATATCAAGCGTAGAAGAAATTTACTATACTTGCCATAATTATACTTCGCGCGGTCACATTTGCGTTCTTCTGACGCGCTCTTTTGTCCGGTAGCTGTGTTGCGAAAACAGTTATATAGCTTGCTATGCGCCTGTTTTCGCGCCTTGCTACCGAACAAAATAGCATTGCCATAAAAGCCGCAAATGTGACCGCGCGAAGTATATCCAATTTAATTTTTTAACGGTACAACTATTAATAATAAGAACATGCGTAAAATAACTTCTACAAGCATTAAGCATTGTGGTGGTTCGGTGACTCGCTTGAAAGGACGCCGTGAACACGTCCGTGTAGGCTTGATGGCGGTTATTCCTGTCGCCGACCCCCGTCAATCGAGCCATGGCCTCCCTTTCCAACAGTTGTCGAAGTTATTTCATGCTCGTTCCTAAGCGGATATTAATGGCGGTTTGCGGCGGAATCGCGGCCTATAAGTCTGCAGAACTCATCCGGCTCTTGAGAAAACAAGGGTGCGAAGTCAGAGTAGTGATGACCCGGTCGGCGGTGGCCTTTATTACGCCGTTGACTTTGCAAGCCCTATCCGGAAATCCTGTGCATATTGATTTGCTGGACTGTGATCAAGAGCACGCGATGGGACACATCAGCTTGGCGCGCTGGGCCGATTGCATCGTGATTGCTCCGGCGACCGCAAATATGATCGCTAAATTGAGTCATGGCTTGGCCGACGATTTAGTCTCTACGTTGGTTTTGGCCGCCGAATGTCCTCTTCATTTGGCGCCGGCAATGAATCGTGTCATGTGGCATAAAGCCGTTACTCAGGAAAATATAGAGCGCTTAGTCAGCCAGGGAGCGCAAGTCATCGGTCCGGAAGTCGGCAGCCAAGCTTGCGGCGAAACGGGTCTCGGACGTATGTCCGAGCCGGAAGCGATCATGCAGTGTTTAATGATAAATACTGCGCAAGGGGTTTTACAGAGTAAAAAGATTTTGATTACAGCCGGCCCTACACGGGAACCTCTCGACCCGGTTCGCTATATTACCAATCGCAGTTCCGGAAAAATGGCTTATGCGCTTGCCCAAGCAGCCTTGGCAATGGGGGCTGAAGTCACTCTGGTGAGTGGGCCGGTCGCATTATCAGCACCCGATGGTGCTCGCCTGATAAGGGTTGAAACCGCCGCGCAAATGCATGAAGCGGTCATGGCGAGCGTTCAATCAGCCGATATTTTTATCGCGGCGGCGGCAGTCGCCGATTATAGTCCGGTTAGTGTTAATGATAAAAAAATAAAAAAACAAAATGACGAAGTCGTCATTTTATTACGTAAAACTCGTGATATTTTAGCCGATGTTTCGTGGTTAACGCATAACAGACCTTATACGGTTGGTTTTGCCGCCGAAACGCACGATTTGGAGCGATATGCTCAAGACAAGTTAATTCGAAAGAATTTGGATATGGTCGCGGCCAATTGGGTTGGTAAAGATAAGGGTGGGTTCGAAAGCGATCTGAATGCCCTGTCGGTCTTCTGGCACGGTGGCGGCGTAGATTTGGCCATGACCGATAAAAATCAACTCGCACGGCAGTTAATGAGCTTAATCGCAGAGAAAATTAATGAAAAAAATACAATTAAAAATTCTGGATGAACGATTGGGTAAGGATATTCCTCTGCCTGAATACGCAACCACCGGTTCGGCCGGTTTGGATTTGAGGGCCTGTTTGAGCGAATCGGTAGAGTTGAAGCCCGGCGACAGTATCTTGATTCCCACCGGCATTGCGATTCATATTGCCGATAATACTATGGCGGCAGTCATCCTGCCTCGCTCGGGATTAGGACATAAACATGGAATCGTTTTGGGTAATCTCGTGGGATTGATCGATTCGGATTATCAGGGACAGATTTTCGTGTCCTGTTGGAATCGTGGGCAGACCGCATTTACCGTTAATGTCGGCGAAAGAATCGCACAAATGATTTTCGTGCCTGTCGTACAGGCGCAGTTCGAGTTGGTCGACGCGTTTGATGAAAGTGCTCGGGGCGAAGGCGGTTTCGGACATACCGGGCGACATTAAATTGATAGGGGACATTTGATGGAGCGTATATTCTTACCGCTGGCGATCATTGCGGTATTTTTGGTGCTATTGACTGGAGCGGGCATTTATTGGGCTAATAACTCCAGCATCAAGGAAGCTAAGCATGATTCAGCGATGGCCCTGGCCGCAGGTACTGCTTTAGGTATTTCAAAACAAATCGAGCAATTGGCTGGCTCAATTGACAAAATGGCCCGAGATCCGGCCGTAATAGAGGCAGTGGAAAATAGAGACAGGGACCGGATTCGATCGTTAGAAGCGCAATTGGAAAAATATTTGCCGGGTGCATTAAAGATCAGATTATTGCTACCTGGCATAAACGATCTGGATACCGAGCATGTCCCGCACATGGGCTTTGCCGATTTGGACATGGTTAAAGAAACCTTTAGCGGGAATCCTAAGCCGTTGATTCAAGGGGAGGGCGCTAACCGGCATCTTGCGATAACAGCCAGAGTTGAAGAAGGCGGCCGTGTGACGGGTGTTATATTGGCTAGTTTGAGTTATGACTTTATTAATAACAGCATTAAGCCGAGCTCTATCAGCAATCAATTGATTCAACTGAGGCAGGGTGACTTCGAATTGGCAGCAGTTGGAAACCGAGCGCTTATCGGCGATGCTGCTAGCGTGCAAGTGCCTGTTGCTCACACGGTATGGCAAGTTCATGTTTGGTATCAGATAGAGGGGAGCTCTTCGGATATAGGGGTGATTGCGGCAATTATGTCAATAGCGGTGCTGTTGGTTTGTCTTGCGTTTTTTGTCGGCTATCGAAAAAGTGCCAATATTTTAAGCCACGACCAAAGTATTGTTTTAAAAGCCGTCAAAGATCTAATGACCGGAAATGCGTATGGTAATTATCCGGTCAATTTGAGTGAAATGAGTGTCATTATTTCCACGTTGGTTCAATTCAAACGAGTATTGGATCATCAAGGGGACGATGTCGTCGCGCTTAATGATGAAAGCGAAGCCGATTTTGACGGATTTTTTGAAGAATCCGATTTTGCGATTGAAGAAATTGTTGAAAACGCTAAAGCAGACGAAGCCGAAACCGAAACCAGTCCGGTCTCAATGCCGGATGTCGATTGGGATATGCCGTTACCAGAAGCGAAACCAACTCAGGTTCCCGAGCAAACAAAATCATCTCCTTTATCAAACGAAACGGCACCGTTGCAGGGGGGGAGCGGTGAAGTATTTAGAGCCTATGATATACGAGGCGTGGTCGGCAAAACACTGACAACCGAACTGGCTTATGATATTGGCCGCGCATTTGGTACGGAAGTGAGAAAGGCGGATTGTAAAATTGTCGTGGTCGGGCGTGATGGGCGCCATTCCAGTCCTGAGTTGGCGGACGCCGTTATCAATGGCATTGTGTCGACAGGGCGGGATATACTCGATTTGGGCATGGTGCCGACACCTATCCTGTATTTCGTTACGCAACATACCGAAGGGCGGACCGGGCTGATGATTACCGGGAGTCATAACCCGGCGGAATACAACGGCATGAAAATGGTGATTAAAGGTGAAACCTTGGCTGGACAGCGTGTTGCGATGCTTAAAAACATCATCGATAAACAGGACTATGCCGTTGAGGTGGGCGGGACAGTCGATCAGAACAGCATGTTTGTAAATGAATACATCGGTATTGTCGCCGAAGATGTACATTTGGTCAGGCCGATGAAAATTGTATTGGATTGCGGTAACGGCGTGGCCGGCGATATTGCACCGATACTTTTTAAGACGCTGGGTTGCGAAGTCGTCGAATTGTTTTGCGATGTCGATGGTAGTTTTCCCAATCACCATCCGGACCCGAGCGTCCCGGAAAATTTGGAAGACTTAATTGCTGCGGTACAACATTATGAAGCGGACATCGGCATCGCTTTCGACGGTGATGGCGACCGTCTTGGGGTGGTCGATTCAAACGGCAAAATTATATGGCCGGACCGGCTGATGATGCTCTTTGCCAAGGATGTCTTAGCAAGAAAGCCCGGTGCGCAGATTGTTTACGATGTCAAATGCTCTAGGCATTTGGCCGAGCAGATCGCCAAATACGGCGGCCGCGCCTTAATGTGGAAAACCGGTCACTCTTATATGAAGGCAAAAGTTAAAGAAACCGGGGCTAAATTAGCTGGAGAGATGAGCGGGCATATCTTTTTTAATGATCGATGGTACGGGTTTGATGACGCGTTGTATTCAGGGGCGCGTCTAATTGAGATTTTGTCATCGGATGCCAGAACCAGTGCCGAAATTTTTGCCGAGTTTCCGGAAAGCCTCAATACACCGGAATTGCTCGTCTCAATGAAAGAGGGCGAAAATTTTGATTTTATTGAAAAGTTATTTGCCAAGGCCGATTTCAAAGATGGAAAAATTACCAACATCGATGGATTACGGGTCGATTTTTCCGATGGTTGGGGGCTAGTTAGAGCCTCGAATACCACACCGTCATTAGTGGTCCGCTTCGAAGCCGATAGCGAGCAAGCGATGCGCCGAATTCAAGAGGAGTTCAGGACATTGATGACGAATATCGAGCCAAAGCTAGTTTTACCTTTTTAATCTACGGATAAAGAATATATGAAAAACAAAGCCGCGCATCAGATTGCGCATGTACTGATCGAAGCCTTACCCTATATTCGCCGTTTTAAAGATAAAACGGTCGTCGTCAAATACGGCGGCAATGCGATGATCGATGAATCGCTAAAAAACAGTTTTGCTCAAGATATTGTTATGATGAAGCTGGTCGGCTTAAATCCCATCGTCGTGCATGGCGGCGGCCCTCAAATAGGGGACCTACTGAAGCGACTCGGAAAAACCACGGAGTTTATTGACGGCATGCGCGTGACTGACAGCGAAACGATGGATGTTGTTGAAATGGTATTGGGCGGTTTGGTGAACAAAGAGATCGTTAATCTGATAAACCGGCATGGCGGCAAAGCGGTTGGCTTGACCGGTAAGGACGGCGACTTTATTCGCGCCAATAAAATCAAAATGAAAAAAAATGCGATCGAAGTGCAAGAGCCTGAAATTATAGATTTAGGTCATGTTGGAGAGGTAAGTAGTATCGATCCGGCAGTACTGTCGATGTTGAATCACAGTGATTTTATTCCAGTGATTGCTCCGATCGGCGTCGGCGACGATGGGCATTCCTATAATATCAATGCCGATTTGGTCGCCGGTAAGGTTGCAGAAGTCTTGAAAGCCGAAAAATTGATTTTGTTGACCAATACCGCAGGCATTCTCGATAAACAACAAAATTTGTTGACCGGCCTTTCGCTAAAGGATGTTGACGACTTTATTGCGGACGGTACGATTTCCGGCGGTATGATACCGAAAACCCGCTGTGCAACCGATGCGCTGAAAGGGGGGGTGTCGAGCGTTCATATCATCGACGGGCGCGTCGAGCATGCAGTATTGTTGGAGTTGTTTACCGATCAAGGCGTAGGGACCTTATTATTCAGCCGACCGAGATAAGGCGTCGTTAATATAAGGCCTAAACGCGGACCGGATATCGCTGACCCGTTGACTCGCACATAATTCGCGGCCTAGTGAAGAGTCCCTACAGCGAATATCGAGAAAAAGTTGATAGTCGACATCGCTAATCGCGATTTTCGATAACGATAAGCTCAAATCGGAATCTTTAGACGGCGAGCGGGTCATGATCAACTTGTCGGTGTCGATATCCGGGCCGGTCGTTGAATGAAAAGTGACGAAAGCTCGAGCAATTTCCCACGCCTGGTTACATTGATGATCGTTCTCGCAATAAAACAAGCCAAGTTCGTTGGCTTCCTTAATGCTAGGAATCTTATGTTGTTTCGGTTGCGTATCGGTTCTTGATTGAGTCAAAAATAAATAGCGCTCGACGTCGGCATCGTCTTCTTTTTTTACTTGGTTCAGCGTTTCTATTTGTCGACTGATCGCTATTTCGGTTTGCTGAATTTGCTCTCGCGTCGAGCGGATATCTTTCAATAACGATTCGGGAACGCGTTGAGCGTTTCTTTCGAATGCGGCAGCCTTTCTTTGTTGCCCGGACAGCTGACTCTTGAGCCGGTTTAAGTTACCTTCCGTTGCTTTGATTTGGGCTTCCATGGTGCGAGTCTTATTTTTAATCGACAACAATAAATCGTCTATGTTGCGGAAAGTGCTAAGTAAGACCTTGTCGTAGTTTTGTTGTTTTTGAATGATTTTTTCCTGCGCCTCGCGAAGCTCGTTAAGTCTTTGTTCTAGTTCTAGTTCTTCTTTAGTTTTGGCTTTTTCAATGACATCGATTACTCGGCCTCGTTGGTTTAAGGCTTCGCGGCGGTGCTTGGCATGTTCCGGAGGGACTTGGTCGGAAAAATAAGTATTGCCTTGGTCGTCAACCCAGCGATACATTTTTTTTGCATGGATCTCGGGGGCATGACAAAGAAGCAGTGTAACTGCGGCAATGCTAAGGTATTTTCGTAGTAAGGCAATCGGCATAGGCGGCTACAGCAACAGCTGATCAAAAGGAAAATAAGACGATTTTTATAATAATATGCCTGGATGGCATGGTTTTTTTCTATGCAAGGCGCAAAAAGAGCATTAAGCGAAGCTACGTAAGCATTTTGAGCGCGGTTGATAGGCAAAAAGATTAGACATACATTATTATATTTTCGCCGGAAATCGACTAAGTATATAACGTAAGCGAATTGGATGCAGCGATGAGTCGATGTTAATGATTCTTGGAGTCACTTTCGGAAGGCTTTCCAATGAGTTCTAACGTTTTCGATAGTGCCCGAAATTTTTTCGGCGCGGTTATCGAAATTCGTTTATCACGTCCGGTTTAGCCTGATAACAGTTTGCATTACGATTTATTAATTCCAAACTCTTTGGCGAGAAACCCGATCAAGTAGGCATTGGCTTTGCCTTCAACTGGCGGCGCCTTGATTCTCAGCTTCAGGCGCTCGCCATGTAGTCCCGACCATTCGTCCCGGCTGGCTTTAGGCTGAATATGCAAGCTTAGGATTAACAGGTCATGTTGCCAACAAAACCAGCTCAACCAATCAGGCCGGCTAATTGATGCAAAGGCGGCAAAATGACCATTTTAGCCAACTGCAATAACACCAGCGCAGCCAGCGGCGATAAATCGACACCGCCGATATCGGGGATGAATTTACGGCAAGTATCGAGCAGCGGCTCGGTCAAACTATGTAATATCGACGAGGCAGCATCGAAAGCGCCGGGATTGACCCAACTTAGAATCGCCCGGGCAAATATCGAAAAAATGAAGATATTAAACAGCAACGAAACCAGTTGCGTAAACGATAAAACAATCAATGCGCTAACGCTGATCATGATACCTTTCAAAATCAAGATCGAAAAATCGGCCAGCATCTGCAAAGCCATGACCAAAACCAGCGACGACGTATCGATTTGACCTATCGGCGGAATGAAGCGGCGCATGACTCGAAGCGGCGGGTGCGTTATCTTGATCAAAAACTGCGAGATTGGATTATAGTATTCGGCATCACACCACTGCAGCAGGAAGCGCAGCATGACGGCAAGGATATATAACGAAAATACCGTATCGATCAAAAAAATGACCGGATTGGACATATAGTTCGAATCCATCATTGTTCTCCCAATTGTTTGGACATCTCGATCGAGCGGTCATGCGCGGCTTGAATGGCCTTGGCGACCAAATCTCGAAGGCCTCCTTGTTCAAAAGCTTCGATCGCTTGTTCGGTGGTGCCGCCAGGCGAAGAGACCCGTTTACGCAATTGTTCGGGGGACTCGTTTGATTCGAGCGCGATTTTTGCGGCGCCGAGCGCGGTTTGTTGAATCAGCAAGCGGGCCGTATGTTCCGGCATGCCCATTGACAATGCAGCTTGTTCCATCGCTTCCATCAGTAAAAAGTAATAGGCCGGGCCGCTGCCAGATACCGCTGTAACCGCATCGAGTTCCGATTCTTTATCGACCCACAACGCAACGCCGACCGAGCGTAGAATATTTTCAGCCAAGTCGCGCTGTTCGTCGTCGACATTCGCATTGGCGTGTAAACCGGTTGCGCCGGTCAACACCAAGGACGGGGTATTTGGCATGCAGCGCACGACAGCGACTTCGGCGCCCAGCCAGCGGCTCAGGCTCTCTTGAGTGATGCCGGCGGCGATCGAAACGACCAACGGGCGCTTTTTCCGTATGATAGCCGCGCAGTTTTCCGCGACTTCACGTAGTACCTGTGGCTTGATTGCCAGCACGACGACGTCGACTTCTTCGATGACGGCTTCATTGGCAACGGAAATATTAATATTTAAATTGTTTGCTAGGGTTTTAAGGACGTCTTGATTGACATCCGAGACCCATATTTGAGATGGCGAGTGACCGCTGGCAATCAAACCCGTGATAAGACTGGAGGCCATATTGCCGCCTCCGATAAATCCGATTTTTTTCGTTTTCATAATGTTGGGATATGGTTTAAAAGGTTACGTTATTTTAATCCGATATGGGGATTGTGTCAGAAATCGCAAGGCCTGGGTAGAGTTTGTTCATATCTTAAGGAGTTGGGTATTTTCATAGAAAAGGAGGGCATGTATAGAAGCGCTGACATGACTTTATGGTTTGCGTTAAACTTTATTAATGATACAAACCCTCTATATCGAAGAAGCGATTCGTAAGCACCCGCGAGTCGAACAAATATGTGCCCGGTTTCCAAAAGCGCAAATAATCGGCTGCGCACGATTCGGCGAAGTATTTAATCCGAAGGCGCAAAACTTCCGCTTACAAAAACAGCAACCGGCACTAATTTTGGCTGAAAAGTATCGGCGGTTTGTATTGGAAGCCCCGGCCGGCTACGGCATAGGCACCGGAAAAAATTATTATTTTTCGCACATGCTCAACTGTCTGTATGATTGCCGCTATTGTTTTTTACAGGGCATGTATCAGTCGGCTCACTATGTTTTGTTTGTCAATTACGAGGATTTCCAGATTGAGATCAAGCAAATTTGCGCGGAAAAACAGGATGAGCGGCTCTATTTTTTTTCGGGTTACGATTGCGACAGCTTGGCGTTGGAACCGGTTACCGGTTTTGTCGAAGAGTTTCTTCCGGTCTTTGCCGGCCTGGACAATGCTTGGTTAGAGTTGAGAACAAAAAGTACACAGGTTAGGAGTCTATTAGAGCGAGAACCTTTAGTGCGCTGCATCGTCGCCTTCAGTTTATCGCCGGAAGCGATTGCGGCCAAGGTTGAGTCAGGTGCTCCGTCCGTGGCAAAACGGATCGATGCGATGGCCAAATTACAAGCACATGGTTGGCCGTTGGGTTTACGTTTCGATCCGTTGATCTATACCGACGATTTTCGGCTGCATTACCGGCAATTGTTCGAACAGGTTTTCAAGCGCATCGATCCGGAGAACTTGCATTCGGTTAGCTTAGGCGTTTTTCGATTGCCGGAGAGCAATTTCAAAAAAATGCATAAACTGTATCCAGAAGAAAAACTTTTCGCGGGACCATTGAGCAATCAGCAGGGCATGGTGTCTTATCGCCAGGATTTAGAACAGGAGATGATGGGCTTTTGTAGCGAGC
The DNA here is from genome assembly GCF_050611805.1 of Methylotuvimicrobium sp. NCBI lineage: Bacteria > Pseudomonadati > Pseudomonadota > Gammaproteobacteria > Methylococcales > Methylococcaceae > Methylotuvimicrobium > Methylotuvimicrobium sp. The sequence continues at coordinate 8,008 of NZ_JBNGHF010000069.1, read as the reverse complement.
AGTTATTGACCTACATATCTGCGGATAAGTTTTTTCCATGCCGTTTGTGAACAGAACGATTCTGGTGACTGGCGCCAGTTCCGGAATCGGACGAGCGGTGGCTAGAAAATTATTGAGCGAAGGTCATCATGTGCTTGGCGTGTCGCGCGATGCCGATCGTTTTCAAACGTCGATGCCGAATTTTACGGCGGTGCAAATGGATTTGAGTCATTTGACGGGTTTGGCAGATCAAGCGACCCAGTTGAGCAAGGATTATCCTGAAATCGATGCCGCGGTTTTTTGTGCCGGTGCGGGCCGTTTCGGTTCGTTGGAAGAGTTTTCGTTTGCCGCGATCGAAGCATTGATGACGGTTAATTTTACCGGGCAGGCGTTTGTAACGCGCGCATTATTACCGGGTTTGAAAAAACAAGCGCGGGGCGATTTGATTTTTATCGGCTCGGAAGCGGCGCTCAAGGGGAGCCGCAAAGGCGCGGTATACTGCGCGAGTAAATTCGCGGTGCGCGGATTTACTCAGGCGCTACGCGAGGAATGTTCGAAAAGCCGTGTTAGGATTGCGCTGATTAATCCAGGCATGGTTAATACGCCGTTTTTCGAGACCTTGTCCTTCGAGCCCGGCGGCGAGGCCGGACAAGTTATCGAGCCTGAAGATGTTGCCGATGCGGTGATTTATATTCTGCATTCGAATGCTAACATCGTAGTCGATGAAATTAACTTAAGCCCGCTGAATAAAGTGGTTAAATTCAAAAAATCGTGAATGGTTCGTTAATTGACTTCCGCAGGGAAGGACAAGATTTTTGCGTTCCTCGGTGGGAATCTATGCCGAATAGACTTCCAGTAGCGTAGGGGTCGCACCGCGCACCTTTACGGGGCTGGGCGTCGGAAAATTTCGGGTTTTGATGGTGTCATGCGGCAATGACTTCCTGTATCCATAAGTCGATGCTCGCCTGGAAAAAAACTCCGAGCCTCTGTGCGAGATTAAAAATCATTTCCACTCCACGATCGTCAGCTCCATAGGTATAATCCATTTATCTCAATAAAATTTTGTCACAATGAACAAGGCATCAAGATTATGATTCATGACTTATTCTTGCAAGCCGCATCGCGGCCGCGCATTTGGTTTTTTCTGGGCGCCGCCGGCTGTGCGTTTTTATTGGCGATGGGTGCGTATTTTCAGTTCGTCGATGGTCTCGAGCCTTGTCCGTTATGTATCTCTCAACGGATCGCGATTGCGGCGACCGGCGTTGCGTTCTTAATCGCGGCGATACATAACCCGACCGGAGTCGGCAGAAAAGTTTATGCAGTCATCGGTGCTATTGTGGCATTGATAGGCGCGTCGATTTCGATACGTCATATCTGGATACAAAATTTGCCGCCCGACCAAGTGCCTGAATGCGGGCCTGGCTTGGAGTATGTCTTCGAAAATTTTCCGTTGACCGAAACGATCAAAATGATGCTTAGCGGAACCGGAGAATGCGCCGAAATCGATTGGAGTCTGTTCGGCATCAGCATGCCGGGCTGGACGTTGGTTGCCTTTTTGATGCTAGCGGCCTGGAGTCTCGTGCAGTTTTGGCAGTGGCGGATAATTTCAGTGAGCAGTGAGCAGTGAGCAGTGAGCGGTGAGCGGAAAATGGTAAACGAATGGGCTTCGATTATGTGATTTTGCGGGCCGATAAGCCTGAAGCGTTGATTTAGGATTAGGTTGTAAATAACTTCCCTATTTTATGGAGAGTTCGGTTGCTCGATTGGCAGGTGTCGGCGGCAGGGAAAGCCGCCGTCAAGCCTACACGGACGTATTCACGGCGTCCTGTCAAGCGAGTTACCGAACCCTCAACAAAGCTCATAGCTCCAGGACCTTATTTATCAAGAAATCATTAGATGGGAATAGTGTAATGAATAAAATGATGGTATTACTCAGCTTGGTTTTTTGCGTCGCTTCGGCGACCGCCGAAACGTCGGCGATGAGGCAAGCAATCGACGGTGCGCATCGTTCGGCCGAAAACAAAGCCCGTGATGCTTACCGTCATCCCGAACAGACCTTGTCGTTTTTTGATGTCGACGAATCGATGACGGTTGTCGAAATCTGGCCGGGCGCAGGTTGGTATACCGAAATTTTGGCGCCTTATCTAAAAAATAAAGGCAAGCTCTATGCTGCGCATTTTTCAAAAGACGCAAAAGTTCCCTATTTTCAAAAGACCTTACAGGCTTTTGTCGATAAAATGCGGCAACAGCCCGAGGTTTACGGCAAGGTAGAATTGACCGTTTTGCAACCGCCCGAAGCTGTAGAGATAGCGCCTGAAGGTTCGGTCGATCGCGTGCTGACCTTCCGGAACGTGCATAACTGGATCAAGGCCGGTCAAGCCGACGCGATATTCGCTGCGATGTACAAAGCGCTGAAACCGGGGGGAGTTCTCGGTGTCGTGGAACATAGGAGCCTGCCGGGCGCCGCGATCGAAACACAAGTGCAATCGGGCTATGTCGACGAGAGCCATGTTATCGAATTGGCCGAAAAAGCCGGATTCAAACTGCTGGACCGCTCCGAAATCAATGCCAATCCAAAAGACGCTAAGGGTCATCCGGCTGGCGTCTGGACTTTGCCGCCTACACTACGTTTGAACGAGAAGGACAGAGCCAAGTATTTAACAATCGGCGAAAGCGACCGTATGACGTTGAAGTTTGTCAAGCCGTGAAATTAAAGGTTTTCAATGTTTATACACAATCCCGAAAATTAATCAACCGAGCTCTCGGCGGTATTGCTAATGCCATGCTTTATTAGCAAGCCATTGATATGTTAAGAATTAACAAGCCGGTTAATGATTGGTCAAATCTAAAAAATCGAATAAAAACCGTTGTTCAGGACAATTATTAACGGGATATGCACAGAGATATCCACAGATTATGTGGATATCTTTAATAAATTCTTAAATCATATTTGTTCTCATCCCCCTATCATCCCCAGGCTCTGCGTGGGAACGATAATTGCCGAAAGACTGAATAGTTACCTTAAATCACATGGCAATAACAAACGAAATGGTTCGGTGAGTGCGAAACCATTTGTACATCCTCAAAGTTGCGATTCCGGTACCGGTTTATCGTTTGTTCGATTATTTGCCGCCGCTGGATCTCGATCCGAAAACCCTAAAACCGGGTATTAGACTAACAGTACCGTTCGGCAGAGGCCAAAAAACCGCTTTCTTGATTGGACTCGATTCAAACAGCGAAGTCCTTAGCGCTAAGCTCAAGCGGATTGAGGCCGTCTTAGATGAACGGCCTTTGTTGTCGGATCGTGACTTGAGTCTGTTGCATTGGGCCGCGCGTTATTATCATCATCCGTTGGGCGAGGTATTTAGTGCCGCTTTTCCCGTTGCTCTCAGGCAAGGTAAGCCGGCTACGATTAAAGCAGAAAAATTTTATGTATTGACCGAAAAAGGTCGCTTATTAAATCCTGAGCAACTCAGGCGCGCACCGAAACAACAACAGTTGTTATACCAATTACAAACGGAGCGAGACGCGGTACCGGCATCGCGCTTGAATGCGATTCTCGAAAATTGGCGACCGGCAGCCAAAGCGCTGCAAGACAAGCAATTACTCAGGTTAGAAGGGTCCGCCGCCAACGCCAAGACTCATTTGACATTAAATTCGCAGCTGCACCCGAATCCATTGCAGCAGGAAGCCATCGAACAAATCGTTAGTGCTTTGAGCTGCTTCGAAGTCTTTTTATTGGAAGGTGTGACCGGCAGCGGAAAGACCGAAGTCTATATGCAGGTGATCCGCTCGGTACTCGAACGTGGGCTGCAAGTGTTGGTTTTGTTGCCCGAAATTACGCTGACTCCGCAGTTAGAGCAGCGCTTCCGGCAGCGTTTTTCCGTGCCGATTACGATTTCGCACTCCAAGTTGACCGATACACAGCGTCAACAAGCCTGGCTCGGTATGCAGCGCGGCGATTATGCGATCATGCTCGGTACGCGCTCGGCATTATTCACGCCGCTGGCAAGACCGGGGGTGATCATTCTCGATGAGGAACATGACTCGTCATTCAAACAACAGGAAGGATTCCGGTTTTCGGCGCGCGATGTCGCAGTAGTGCGCGGCAAACTGCTTAATGTTCCTGTCTTGTTAGGTACGGCGACGCCGTCGTTGGAAAGCGTTTATAATGTCGAGCAAGGCCGCTACCGGTTATTACATTTGACCGAAAGGGCAGGGAATGCCGCTCCGCCTAAAATGTTGCTTTTGGATATTCGCAATAAACGCATGCAGGAAGGTTTGTCGGAGCCGTTAATCGCCGAAATGCATAAAACGCTGGCTAAAAATGAGCAGGTATTATTGTTCCTTAATCGGCGAGGGTTTGCCCCAACTTTGATCTGTCACGGTTGCGGTTGGGTAGCGCGTTGCCGGCGCTGCGAAGCGAATATGGTCGTGCATTACGACGAAGCTCTGTTGCGCTGCCACCATTGCGGTAGCGAACAGCGCTTGTTGCCGCAATGTCCCGAGTGTAAAACCGGTCAATTGACACCGCTTGGCCTCGGTACCGAGCGGGTCGAAAAAGCCCTAGCGCAACTGTTTCCGGGACGAAGCGTCATTCGCCTGGATCGTGATACCACTCAACGTAAAGGAGTGTTGGAAGACGCTCTCGATCGTATTAACCGGGGAGAGGTCGATATCGTTCTCGGTACACAGATGCTGGCGAAAGGTCATCATTTTCCGAATGTCACCTTGGTTGTGATGCTCGATGTCGACAGCGGCCTTTTCAGTATCGATTTCCATGCCTCGGAAAAACTGGCGCAAATGATCATACAGGTATCGGGCCGCGCCGGACGCGCGGAAAAACCCGGGCGGGTGATATTACAGACCCGAAAGCCCGACCATCCGTTGTTGACTACCTTGATTAAGGAAGGCTATGGCCGCTTCGCCCGTTCCGCACTCGTCGAGCGCCAACTGGCCGAGTTGCCCCCCTACAGTTATCAAGCTTTGTTGCGTGTCGAAGCCGCCGATTCCGACGTACCGTTGCAATTTTTCGAGCAGCTGACGCAAGCCATCGAAGCGAATCGAACGGTCCGGATGTTGGGTCCCGTGCCGGCGCCAATGTCCCGGCGCGCCGGTCGGTACCGCTATCAGTTGTTGCTACAAAGCGCGACTAGGCCCGAATTGCATTGTTTCCTGGATAAACTGATGCCGCTTATAGAGGGACTCAAATTAACCCGAAAAGTGCGTTGGTCGCTCGATGTCGATCCGGTGGATTTGTATTAACATCGTGGGCATGCCCAAATACGGTGAAAACGACCAAACCGGGAATTGCTGCAACATAAATCTGCATTGTATAAGCGGTTAACTTTCATGGATAATATCCAGTTGTTTTTCACCTAAATTCGCGGAAGTCATGAAACAAAAATTAGAGGCCCTAATCCTGCAAGCCATTGATGTCTTAAAAAAAGACGGAATCCTGGATGGGGGCGTAAGCCCTAAATTTACGATAGAACATGCCCGTGATGCACAGCATGGCGATTTTGCGACCAACATTGCAATGATGCTGGCAAAGCCCGCCAAGTCTAACCCCAGAGCGTTGGCCGAAAAAATCGTCGCGGCATTACCGGTCGATAGCGCCGTCGCTCGGGTTGAAATCGCTGGCCCCGGTTTCATTAATTTTTTCATTGACCCGAATGCGCAATATCAAATCATCCAAAAAATTCATGATGATGGCTCGCAATTCGGCTTAAGCCGCGCCGGTGCCGGACAAAGGGTTCAAGTCGAATTCGTTTCGGCCAATCCGACCGGGCCCTTGCATGTCGGTCACGGACGCGGGGCGGCCTATGGTTCGGTGGTTGCCGATCTATTGGAAGCGGCCGGTTTTGAAGTACACCGCGAATATTATGTCAACGATGCCGGCCGTCAGATGGATATTTTAGCGACCAGTATCTGGTTGCGTTATCTCGAAGAATGCGGCGAAATTATACCGTTTCCGGTCAATGGTTACCGCGGCGAATATATTCGCGAAATCGCGGCCGAGATTCATAAAGCCTCAGGCAACGAATATAGAAGACCGGCCGAATTGCTGATCGAGAATATTCCGGTCGACGAACCGCAAGGCGGAGATAAGGAAACGCATATCGATGCGTTGATCGAAAGAGCCAAGACCCTGTTGGGTTCAGGACTTTATCAGGACATCTTTCAAGTCGGCCTGAGAACGATCTTGCAGGATATTAAGGACGACCTCTCCGAGTTCGGCGTGAATTATCAAGAATGGTTTTCCGAACGCATGCTGATGGAGAGCGGTGCGGTCGACGAAGCGTTAAACCGTTTACAACAAGCCGGTTACCTTTACGAAAAAGACGGGGCAACCTGGTTTGCATCAAGCCGCTTAGGCGATGAAAAAGACCGCGTCGTCGTGCGTGAAAACGGTCAAGGCACCTATTTTGCCTCCGATATCGCCTATCATATGAACAAATTGCACCGGGGTTACGACCGCATTATCAACATTTGGGGGGCCGATCATCACGGTTACATCCCGCGGGTCAAGGCCGCGATGCAGGCGCTTGGCGCCGACGAGTCGAAATTGACGGTATTGTTGGTGCAATTCGCGGTGCTGTATCGTGGTGAAGAAAAAGTGCAAATGTCGACTCGTTCCGGCGAATTTGTGACCTTACGACAGTTGCGTAACGAAGTCGGTAAGGATGCCGCGCGTTTTTTCTATGTCATGCGCCGTTCGGAGCAACACATGGATTTCGACTTGAAACTTGCGACATCGCGAACCAACGAAAACCCGGTCTATTATGTGCAATACGCCTATGCTCGGATATGCAGTGTGTTTCGCCAGCTTGACGAAAAAAACTGGGCGCGCGACTTGCTAGACGGCATGAAGCATTTGGCGCTGCTGAAAGAGGAGCACGAGCTAAATTTAATCGGCACCTTGGCGCGTTATCCCGAAGTACTTGAGCGCTCTGCCTTAAACTACGAGCCGCACCAGTTGATTCATTATCTGCGCGACTTGGCGACCGATTTTCATACTTATTACAATGCCCATCAGTTTCTGGTCGAGGACTCGGCATTGAGGAATGCGCGGCTGAACTTGATCTCCGCCGCAAAACAAGTCATGGCCAATGGCTTGGAGTTGTTGAAGATCAATGCGCCTGAAGTGATGTAATATGGCAAGAGACTATAAACACAGGGGACAACACCGAACCCAGCCGAAACCGAAAGCCAGTGTCCCCGCAACCTGGTGGAATTGGCTGGTGCTTGTTCTCGTGATCGTGGTGTTTCCGGTGTTATTACTAAAATGGTGCGGGCCTACGCCGGATAATAAGACCCCGACTAAGCAAACGCTTCCTAAACAAGTCGCCGATCAAGCTAAAACACCAACAAAGACGAAATCGCCAAAGCCGGAAGCGATCGACGAGCCGCGTTTCGATTTTTATACGATATTACCGGAAAAAGAAGTCGTCGTGCCCGATTACGAGATCAAAACCCGAGTGCGCGAAGAGCGCGTCGGCAAGGCTAAGGCGACTCAATATCTGCTGCAGGCAGGCTCGTTCAGAGAGTTCGTCGATGCCGACCGCCTACGAGCTAAGTTGGCGCTAATGGGTATCGAATCCCGCGTCGAGAAAGCCCAAGTCGGCGATGTGATTTGGAACCGCGTAAAAATGGGGCCGTACGAGCAGATGTCGAGCGTCACGACCATTAAGAACCGGCTTAAGGAAAACGGCATCGATGTGATGGTGACCGAAATCAGTCATTGATTTGTGTGGGAGTAAATCGGGGATGGGCGACAGGGTTTCGCTTCCTAGCGATTGCCAAGGATGGCATGAACCCAGCACCTAAATTATACCTTTCGCACTTCAAATTTCGGCAGTGCCTAGACGCGCCGGGGTGCTCGGCTAAGGCTTTGCCAGCATGGAGCTGGCATAGAGCCTACATGGATGTATTCACGGCGTCCTTTGACGGGCACCCCGGTGCCGAATTTTGATCTACGATGATGATATGGACTCCTCTCACTGTGTTGGTGTCAAATAGCACCTTG
>NZ_JBNGHF010000068.1:0-19725 GCF_050611805.1 Methylotuvimicrobium sp. | reverse complement strand
AGGTGCTTGCTCCAAATCTTTTTCAAGCGCCACCATTTCCTCTTCTGTGATACGAGGAGGTCGCCCTAGACGTTCGTGATCATGCAACCCCATCAAGCGCTGAAAATCTTGGAAACGGAGCGCCAGCGAAGTGAAGATTTTTAGTCCCCGATAGCCGTAGCGCCGGGTGTTTTGCCGGAGTCTGCGCGACTAGCGCAGGCGGAGGCAAAATACAAGGCATCGCGACACGGCGTCAAGCCATTTGTGGGAGTGCTACGGAGCCGCATCGAGTTGACGATGATGTGGCGTAGTGGCACGGACGCAGGGCGAATCGGGGCCGCCGAAGGCAATAATCGCCAAGTCATTTTTCGCTGCTGAAATCGGACGGACCCCATTTCAGCTTTCGCGAAAAATCTTGGCGCGCTTGCCCTCTCGTTCCCAAGCCGTTAGCCAACCTGAGACGGTGTCTCGATCCACCGCAAAAATGTCCGCCAGTTGATTGACACGATAACCTTTCCCGCACAAGTAAACAACATGCGCTCGCCGCCTAAATCGGGATTCCGGGGCATAACGAGCGGCATCTAGCAATGTCTTTTGCTCTTCTTTCGTTAGTGCCTTTATCCGCTTCATGACTGCCGCTTCCAATTGATACCAATGCTGCAATTTTTGCCAGGTTATTTATGAATCAGTACTTAATTATAAATACATATATTTCCTCTATAATGCTTACAAAGCGTGAGTATTCAGTTCCCCGGCCATTCTTCTCGTTCCCATGCTCCGCGTGGGAACGATAGGGGGGATGTGAATAATTACTACAAAGCTATTCACTCAAGCTCCCATTGCCTGTTTTTTTTCTTACTACATAAGAAGGTTTCCCCATGGTTCTAAAATGCATTCTGGCAAGATATTCGCCGATCACGCCGACCGTAAATAGCTGCATGCCGGCAAACATAGCAATTTCAGCTGCAATAAAAGTAAAACCTGGAACACTGACCTCATGAATAAACCTTTGAATAATAACGTATATAAAAATGACAAGACCTACTAGAGCCGAAAACAAACCTAAACAGCTCGCAATTCTTAATGGCGCAGTCGAATATCCAGTGACCATACTCAAAGTCAACGACAGCAGTTTTCTTAGTGTATAGCCTGAACATCCGTATTGACGCGCTTTATGCGCAACTTTGACAGCCGCTATGTGGTTCGCCGTCCATGATAATAGCACATCGATTGAAACCCTAGCGTCTGTGAATTGAAGAAAACCTTTTCTTAGTTCGGTTCTAAACGCCCGGAAAGCGTTGCTTTTCGCTCCCATTTCAGCACCTAGAACAATGCCTAAAGAAATCTTAACTATTTTCGATGATAACCTTCGCCATAAGGAATGTTCTGGATTTTCAGGATTTCCATAAACAATATCATACCCTTCGATTAAAACCTCAAGTAATTTAGGGATTTCCTCCGGCGGAATTTGCAAATCATCGTCAATCGTTATTATCCATTCATTTTGTACATGCATAATTCCAGCTAATAAGGCATTATGCTGGCCATAATTATGCATTAAATTTAACCCCAATACCGCGCTATCTTTTTCTGCCAACATTTCGATCACTTGCCAGCTATCATCCTTACTACCATCGTTGACCAAGATCACTTCGAATGTTTCGGTCACAGGTTCAAGAACCTGTCTCAATCTAGCGATTAATTCAGGTAAGGTTTGTTCGCTGTTATAGACAGGAACAACAACTGATACCGATGCATATTTAGAGTTATTCATGAATAAAGCCCACTTTTGACCAAATCCTGCAAATACTGACCATAACTGTTTTTCGACAAGGTTGCCGCTTCATCTATCAATGCTTCATCGCTCAACCAACCGTTGCGCCAGGCGACCTCCTCGAGACAAGCGACTTTGTAGCCCTGCCGTTTTTCAATAGTTTCAACGAATTGCGCGGCTTCCAGCAAACTTTCGTAAGTTCCGGTATCGAGCCAAGCGAAGCCGCGTCGCAGCAGTTGGACATTGAGTAGCCCACGCTCCAAATATATTTGATTGACGCTGGTGATTTCCAGTTCGCCGCGATGCGAGCGATCGACCGATTTGGCGATGTCGATGACCTGGTTATCGTAGAAATAAAGCCCGGTAACGGCAAAGTTGGATTTCGGTTTTTGGTTTTTCTTCTATAGATAGCGCTCTAAGGTCTTTATCAAATAAAGACGACACCGAAGCGCTCCGGGTCTTTGACTTGATAGCCGAAAACCGTGGCGCCTTATTCGCGGGACGCTGCATTTCTTAAATAGGGTGTAAATCCTTGTCCGTAAAATATGTTATCGCCAAGCACCAAGCAAACCGGATCGTTGCCGATAAACGATTCGCCGATTAGAAGGGCTTGCGCTAAACCGTCCGGTTTGGGTTGCACGGCATAGGTAATAGAAACGCCGAATTGGCTGCCGTCTTTGAGTAAGCGTTGGAAGGGCAGCTGATCTTCTGGCGTTGTGATGATCAGTATATCGCGTATACCGGCCAGCATTAGCACCGACAACGGATAATAGGTCATCGGCTTGCGTATATCGGCAAGAGTTGCTTGGAAACGCCCATCGTGATCAGGTAAAGGCGTGTGCCGCTGACGCCTGCGAGTATGATACCTTTTCTGCTCAATGTGCCGCCTCTTTCGATTTTGTGTTTCTATGATAGCTCAAGTTTGCTTGCACGCTTGGAAAATCGAATACAATCCGGTCTCCGCCGTATTGGACATATCCGATGAGTGCCGGTGGTTTTAAGGGGCGGCTAATTGAAAGACCGTTTTTTCTTGGTCGAGCCATGCGTTGTTTCACTAGTTCTCATCGTTGTTCATAACTCGTTGATTCCACCTTACCATTTTAGCTAATGTGATCTCGATAGCATTTACTATGCTCAAAGTAGACCAAAACGTTCGGGGCAGGTTGTATAACCCGCCCCGCGCCTGATTGCCGATATCCAGGTTACATGGAGGTGAATCTACACATTGCCATCCCTGGCACTGGATTCCGCCAATCCCTGGCGGAATGACGCGTTATTACCTCAAACTGGCTCCTATGGGGATCGTTTCCACTTGCGCTCATCAGCTTGTTCGACTTCAAAGCCTACAACAGTTCGGCTGTCTTTGCTGAATTCTACGCCGATTAGGTGAATCAGTTGATTTAGGCTGCGGTATTTGTCGGCGTAGCGTTTGTCTTTGAGTTGCTGTATTGCTCGTCCTTCCGGCGCCAGTTCGACGACTTTGAATTCGAATAGATAGATTTGTTCGTTGAAACAGACTGTCATGTCGATCCGGCCTTGATGCGTGACGTCTTCTAAGATGATGTCCAAGCCTAAGGCCGCGATGTGGCTGTAGAATACGCTGGCGTAAAAACCTTCGTATTGCGCGATCGGGTTGTTTCGGCACCAGTCGTTCGGGATACTCGCATAGAGGCTTTCGAAATGGGTTTTCAAGCCGGTGAAGTCGTTCGCGCTCAATAAATCGTAGAAGCGGCTTTGCGCTTGTTCGGCCAACATGCCGTCGTTGACTAGGCCTTTCAGTAAGGCGTCGTTCAATGAACTTTTCAATTCAAGATTGGGATATTTCAAGGCATATTCGATTCGCGCGCCCTGTTGTCGGCTGCCGTTCAAGGTTAGATAGCCGGTTTGCCACAGTAGCGCCACGGTGGCGATGTTGTTGACGTCGAAGGTCGACAGCAGTGCTTCGCTGGCGTGAAGGCGTTCAAAATCTGGTGCAAAAAAGCCGCGCTCGGTCAAGATATCGATCAAGATCGTCGGTGTGCCGGTTTCAAACCAAAACGGTTTGAATTCTCGGGTGCTGAATAACAGTAGCAAGTCGAACGGGTTGTAGACCGGCTCCCCCATCCAGTTGTAACCGTTATACCACTCGCGCATCTGTTCGCGGTCTAGTCCTTCCAGTTCCGGCGCGAATACCGTGTCGAAATCTTCGGCGGTGTAGCCGCAAAGGGCTGAGTAGCGTTTGTCTACGGTGATGTCTTGCAGGTTGTTCAGTCCGGAAAACAAGCTGACTTTGCTGAATTTCGATACGCCGGTTAAAAACGTAAAGCGTATGTGGGCGTCCGAGTCTTTGATGACCGAGTACAGATTGCGCAAGCCATGGCGTATTTCGGCGGCAAGTGCCGGATTAGTAATGTTATCCAATATCGGTTTATCGTATTCGTCGATCAATACGACTACCCTTTCGCCCGCTTTTTTGGCCGCATTTTGTATCAGTTCGGCAAAACAGCCCGGTATATCCGTTTCGTCGCTGCAGATGAGCCCGAGATTTTCTCTATTGGTGCGCAATAAGGCGAGTATTCGGCGCTCCAAATCCGCTACGCTTCGCACCACGCCGCCGCCAAAGCTGATGCGAATGATGGAATTGCGTTTCGTCCAATCCCATCGGTCGTGACAATACAATCCCTGAAAGAGCGTTTCGTTGCCGGCAAACAGCTCGCCTATCGTATCTAAGAGCAAGGATTTGCCGAAGCGGCGCGGGCGGGATAGGAAATAATGCGTGCCTTCGTCGATTAGCTGCAATATAAAGCGCGTTTTATCGACGTAGTAATAGTAGTCTTCGCGGATTTTCTCGAAGGTTTGTATACCGATGGGGAGTTTTTTTCGGGTCATGTGCTTGATTTCGAATTTTGAATGTGCTTTTGGCAGTAGTGTAGGTCGGGTTAGCCCATTAGGCTTTGATACCGTTTAGTGTTCCCTAACCTTTCGGACCTCGAAATCGCGACGTTGGCGTCGCTCCCACAAACGAACGGCAGATAATTAACCAGCCTCCCCATTTGTAAAAGGGGGATTAGCGGTCCGCTGTTTCCCAAACTCTGTTTGGGAAACTCGTCTCGCAAGGTCTGCTTGGGCATGAGCGACACCCTCTCAAAGCAGGATTTGTTTAACTTTCATTCTGCATCGCGCTGGCTTGCTGCTGTAGATAATTCAGCACATCTTCGTTTTCGACTCGTTCGTAAATCATTTCTACCGGTATGCGGCAATCGATGGTCTCTAAGTGTAATTCATCGCCCATGAAATAGTGTTCCGATTGCCAATGGTTTTTTCGTCGGCATATCTCCACGTCGACAAAGCCTTGTTCGATGACGACGTATTCTTCCAAACTGGCCAAGCTTTGATAGGCCTGTCTTTTTAGCGTTTGATCGATTTTTCGGGTCGCTTTCGATAAGACTTCGACGATGAGTATCGGCGCATCGGTGACGCCGTAGTCGTTGCCCTGATGATTGCATACAACCAGCACGTCGGGATAATAAAAATCTTCGGCGACTTGTACTTTCATATCCGATGCGAACGGTTCGCAGGGTGTTTTTCTTAATTTAGCGTGGAGAGCGCTGAGTATATTGGCGACGATGCGATTATGACTCGTACTCGCGCCGGCCATCGCATAGACTTGGCCGTCGATGTATTCATGTTTGATTTCGCTGTGCAGTTCGCCTTCCAGATAATCTTGTATCGTAACTGAATCGATCTTGTATTTTAGGTTCATCGTTGCTGCTCCTCTTATTATTTGTCGCGACGTAGGCGTTGCTCCCACAGGCTTTTCCGCTGTTTCCCAAGCTAGATAGCTCTGCCATTGTGTTAAGAAAAAGCTCCCTCTCCTGCTGGACAGGGTTGGGGAGAGGAGATTTAGAATAAGACAAAAAAGCTTATATCCCCTTATCTTAACCTTCTGAAAGGACTGCCTTCCTTAACTTAATGGCAGTGCGAGTTAGAGAAACAGTGAAAGTATTCAATATAATGAACTAACAATGAAGACACATGAAAAATTGTAATTATTCACATCCCAATATCGTTCTCACGCTCCCGCGTGAGCATGAAGACCGAGACGCTCTAGCGGCTCGTACCGCTGGAGCGGTACTCAGGCATTCCCACGCAAAGCGTGGGAACGATATATCTTGTATTTCAGGCTCATCTTCGTTGTACCTCTTTTTATTCGTCGCGGCTTAGGCGTCGTTCCCACAGGTTTTTCCGCTGCTTTCCAAGCTTCAGAGCACTACCATTAAGTTAAGGGTAACTCGTCATTCCGCCATGGACTGGCCGAATCCAGTGCCATGGATGGCAAGCTTTTGAAGCACATTCGATTCTGAATGCCAGCATTACTTTCAATTCTTCTAGGACCTTCAATGCAGATGCATATAAACCTGAGCACTTGGAAATTTCGTCCGTTGCCGGTATTCGAACTCATGCCATTTTAAATTTTCCCATTCGAGAATGATATTGGTCATGCGCTCTTTTTGCTGCGGATCTTCCAGCCAATCTTGATAAGGCTTCCATTGCTGTAGGTCGCTCAAGTATGCTTGTTCAGACCGAAAATCGAATACGACCCGGTCATCGCCGTATTTGACATGCCCGATTAGTGCCGGCAGTTTTAAGTTACCGACTAATTGGAAAACGTTTTTTTCTTGGTCGAGCCATTGGTTCGGCAATCCGAATGCCGAGCGAATCGCCATTTCGGCGACATCGATCTGCCCTATCGCTTGTTTTACTTCTATGTTGGAATCGTTGAATACGAGCGGTATATGCGTTTGCGCGTCGTTGATCGCATGACCGTGTCCGAGAAATCCGTCTTCGAATAACGATTCGCCGTGATCGCCTAATATGACCAATGTAGTTTGGTCGTAGAGATGATTGCTTTTGAGCATTTCGACCACCTGCCCGACCGCCCAGTCGGCATTAGCTATCGCATTCCAATAGGTTTCGGCGACTCTTTCGCGATTTTCCGCCCGGATTTCCGACCGTGGAATGAAATCGTCGATTAAGATTTTCTGCATGTTCGGATGCGAGTACGGAAAATGCGCCGCCTGAAAGTTGATGTAGATAAATTGCGGCTTATCTAATTCGAGCTCGCTAAAACGTTTTTGAAATTGCGCTACGACGCGCTCTTCGCTAAGCCTAAGGCTGCCGGGGTCTTTACTGGGAAACACCCTGTCTCTGATAGCCGTGCGCGCATCGAAATAATAGACCTCTTCGTTGATCATGCCGGTGTTTTTTGCAATGTCACCGAACGATTCGTCTTGACCGGAAATGATCGAGATCCCGTAACCGGATTTTTGCAAATAATCGATCAAGCGGATGTGATGATCGTGCTGTATCAATTCGCGGTTGAATATCGCCATCAACGAGGTGGTAGTGTAGCCGGTATGACTGTAAGCGTAATCGACCGAGGTACCGGTTTGCGCTATTTCGCGTATAACCGGCGCGACATAACGCCCGTTGATTTGCTGTTCAAGCAAATCGAATCGCGCGGTTTCCAATACGATCAAGACAATGTGTTTTCCCGCCTGCGGTTCTATCGCTCGCAATGGATCGGGTTTAAGCGGCATTAGTTCGGCATCGCCCATGATGCCGTCTTCATCGACTTGATTGCCGGGAATATCCATGGCGCCGGGATAAATACGCGAATCGAATAATGCCGGGTCTTTAGGATAATTGAAGAGGCCGTAGCCGTCCCGGTCGAAGTCGGTCAAAGTATCTAAGACAGCGCTAACCAGATGATAAGAGGTCTTTTTTTGCAAGCCGTAGCGAAGAAAATTGTTTTCGGAAATAAAATAGGTCAAAAAGGGGGTGATTACACCGAGCGTTATCAATAAACGTTTGAATGTTTTGGTTTCGGTGCTTTGTTGGTGGTAGTGTCGAACGAATTCATGATGGGTTAATAACCTGGCAATCGCGATAAAAACGATGATAATGACGGCCATGATGCCGACAAACAAAGCGATTTCGTTTGAGGCATAGAGCAAGCCTTCCCTCAGACTACCCCCGCCCAAGTTTCTGATGATTTGGTAATTGATTGTGTCGTTGAAATAGGACAGAACTTTGAACTTGAGCCCGAGCCAGATACCCATTGCCAGCAATACGATGACCGTGAAGCCGTAATAAATAATGATGCCGAATTTATTGATCCGGTCGGCGGTATAAAACCAAAGGCTCGCCAGCATGCCGCAGAGAAAAAAATCGTACCAGAGTGTAAGCAGTAAAAATATGGATCTTTCGGGTAGCGTTCTGTAGGAATAAGGCTGTAAGAATCCGCCGGTAAAGATATCGTATTTAACGTGCAATAATGCCAGTTCGAAAAATTGAATGACCACAACAGAAAATAGGACGACAAACGGTCTTCTGTGTCGCCAAATGAATTCTTCGATCTTCAGGAAGGGCATGGGTTGTTTAGTTTAATTATTTTGTTGGGCGCTTGTGATTAGGATTTTAGGTTATTTCTTTGAATTAATCTGATAAAGCGTCGTTACATACCGTTCTGCCGGAGCTAAAGCCTAAGTTATTTCGTGCCTATTCATAAGGAATGAGTATTATATTCGCTGCTTCCCAAGCTCTAGCTTGGGAAGGAAAAACCGGAAGCTCTGGCTTCTTGGAGACCTGCCTGGCCGATTGAACTTAGTTTAGCGGTAACCGCTGTCTGCGAAGGTGTATTAGCTTCTTTTTACTTGTCTCGCGAAGCTAGAGCTTCATGTATCGCTTTCCCAAGCTGGAGCTTGGGAAACAGCCGAGTACTTATTTTCGCTCCTTCCCAAGCTGTAGCTCTCATCGTTATACATAAATTGTAGGGTACGCTGCGCGTACCAAAGCCGTGCCCTGGCGGTTCGGTTGGTACATGAACATCTCGGGGTTACCATGGTACGCACAGCGTACCCTACACGGATCGCCTAGCGCTAGCCTCTCACCTAGCGTTAGGTGAGGGATAGCCGAGTATGTTAAGTGACAATAAATGGTATCGAGGTCTCATTGGCTAAAATTGCAAAAGGGTAATTTTTGACTTATGTAAAACGATGAGAGCTCTAGCTTGGAAAACAGCAGCCCCCTTCTTTTTCAAAGTGGGGATCTTAATAATTACCATCAAATAGTGTTATAGCACTCAACAGCTCTGTTTTGATTCATGGTATAAATTGGTTCTTATGATACAGGCTCCCCACTTTTCAAAAGATCAAGCACTGGCTTTAAAAGGCGTCGGTATCCTGTTAATCGTTTTGCATAATTTTTTTCATAATTTGTCGCCGACTATCGGAGAAAATGAGTTTTCCTTCTCCATTCAATCATCCTCGAATTTTTACCAGACGCTTCAATTTCATCCCGCCGAGTTTTTTCGTGCCGTTTTCGCCTATTTCGGCCATTACGGTGTCCAGATATTCGTTTTTTTCAGCGCTTATGGCTTAACCAGAAAATACATTAAACGACCGCTAGTTTATAGCGAATTTATCAAAAGACGAATTTTCAAGATTTATTTTTCTTTTCTGATTTGCCTTGGCGTTTATATTGGGTTGGGCCTATTGAAAACCTATTTGATAAGCGATAGTAAGGTTCTTTACTGGGACAGCCTGCTTTGGAAAGCGTTATTGGTGTCTAATTTCATACCCGGACAAGCGCTTATGCCGGTTGGTCCTTGGTGGTTTTTACCGTTTATTTTTCAGTTTTATCTGATTTACCCGTTTTTTTTGAAGTTATTTCAAAAATTTGGAGCACCATTTCTTTTTGCTACCTTTGTACTCTTTACTTGCCTGGAATGGTTCTTTAACCCCGTTTTAATAGACTACCACCTAAACCTGAATTACATGGTGTTTGGCCATGCATCGGTTATAGGCTTGGGTGTCTATTTAGGATCACAAGAAAATATTAAAATCCCGGTCATTTGTGTTGTCTTGTCTTTGCTGTTGTTTGCGCTGGCATCGGTCAATCACTTTGCCTGGATTATTTCCGATCTGACTTTTACTGTTTTGATTTTGACTTTTTCCTTATGGATCTTCAAAACTCGATTGCAGCTATCAATCCTAATAGCCTTGCTTGTTTTCTTAGGCGATCTTTCATTCCATTTATTTATGGTCAACGGTTTTTTGAGAACACCTTTTCATCTTATTGCCGAAGCCTATAATCTTTGGTGGGTCGATAATTTAACGGCCTTGGCGAGTCTGCTTTTTTCCACGCTATTTGCTTTGGGCTTGAGCCGGTTCGACAAAAAGCTTCGCGTTGTTTTTGGATTATGACTCGCTATTTAAGGCGCGGCCGCGACGGCGGTGTTATTTGAGTCTCTTGAGCGTTAAGGCTGGCTTATCGGGAAATTTAAAGTTTTTCTTGACCCCAGCCTTTAAAATCAATGGACTTGCTGGCTAAAATATACCCACAAGTTCCATTTTTCATAACCGTGAGGTGGGGCCAGACAATAAATAGTGGATTTCTTTATTCTCTGAGCATTCACGAGGCGCCAAGACGGTTTTTAAAAAGCAACGCTCAAGAATCAATCTTTTCCAATCCATACCGAATCGAGATTATGTGTTCTTTTTACCCTGGCAGCATAAGCGGATGCCTCGTCCCGGCTCTTAAATCCGGAAACCGATAACCTATACCAAGTTTGGCCTTTGACTTGCACCGGAATAACTTTGGCCGGTACCCCCTGCTTTGAGAATTCAGCGGCTTTTCTATTGGCGTACCAGTCTTGCTTAAACGAAATCAGATTCACCGACCAACTGGCCGACGGTGCCTTGGGTTTTGGCGAACTTCGTTTGACCGGGGCTGACTTTTTGCTTACCGCTTTTTTGACTGGCGGAGCGGTCGCCTTAGCAAGCTTCTTTTCTAATTCTTTGATTCTAGCTTCCAATGCCGCTACTTGACTGGTCTCTTCATTAACATCGGATACAGGCGGTGAGCCCTCCTCTTGCTCGATTTTCTTTTCAGTATCAGTCGGTGTTGCCTCGGTTGTGCTTGTCGCTTGAGCTAATTGCGCTTCAGAAGAAACTGTTCCATTCGCTTCCGTTTCGGTAATCTTTGGTTTTAACGGTGATAACGGTGTTAACGGAATAACCTCGGTATTATCGCCTTCAATAGATTCATCTTGAAAAGCCATTGGCGCAGGGCTTGTTTGAGCGGCTTCCGGCAAATTATTTTTGATCAATAAAGCATTCAATTCGGTTTGATTTTCTTCCAACGTACCGATTAATTCAGTCAAAGACTCGATTTCATTATCGCTTTGCAAAACCAAATATGCGAATACACTGGCCGTTAATAAAGCCACAACAGCAATGACCATGGCCACATAAGTAATCGTCGGTATTTTTGCGCCTTTGTCGAGTTGTTTTTTTAATTGGTTTTGAGCCTTAGACAAACGATCGATTTCATCGGCCTGCCCTTGACTCGTCGAAGCGCTCATTGTGGCCAATTGTTGCTTTAATATTTCCTGCTCACTAAATAATTGACTGATTTGTGTCGTAATAACGTCGTCGACGACTGTTTTATGGGGTTCTTCCGCCGTCACCGCTTCAGGAAGCTCCGAAGCATCGTCATAGACCGCAAAGTCCAGATCCGGTTCTTGCTCTAGTTCTTCTGGGTCTATCATTGCACGAGGACTTTCCTCCTCTTCCTCAAATGCTATATTCTCTTCCTGAGTCGTTGCAAATTCGTCGATTTGATCTTCCGGATCGGAAATATCGAATTCCGCTAACGTAAAGTCATCGCTATCGAAATCCGTTTCCGCCTCTTCTTCCGGCGGAGAAGAATCAGGGATCGGTTCCGGCTCGGTTTCTGCAAACTCGTCGAAACCTATATCTGAAAACTCATCGATTTCGGCCATTGCCGAATCTTCAGAAGAATTGGACGGCTCCTGGTCTTGAACTAAATCGGCTTCACCCCCTGATAGATCATTATCAGCATCTAATTCATCGGCAAATAACTCTCCGAATTCGTCTTCGTCATCGGACAATTCTTGCTCATCAAAAGCGCTATCCATCAATAATTTGTCGATAGCGTCATCATCATTCATTAATTCATCGCTATCGATTGACGAAGCCGCATCATCGAGCATTGAATCTAAGTCATCGGCAAAGTTTTTAGGCGATACTGACTTTTTTTTATCTTCTGAGTCGGCCATGGTCGAGCGGTCTCTTTATTGAAATAGTTGAATAACGTTTATTATAGTGTTTTCCGTAACTTTTGCGATTTTGCCGCTTACGATAATTCATGCTATTCGACTAAAACCATTCATCGCTGATACCGCATGCCCCATCAAAACTCCAAATCAACCTCCCCTTCATAATCGAATGGAAGTGTTATCAGGCTGCGCATTAAACCTAGTTGCCCGGTCAATTGGTAGCGAATGGGACCGCCATCACGCCGAGTCAATTGACGTAAAAGCGTCTTTAATTTGACGCTCACGGGCAATTCGATAACATATTCGCCATATTCGGGAATCGTAATTTCCTGATCGCTGATGCCTTGAGCAAAATCGACACCATTAAGTTTCAGCGCATAGACCATGTCTCTTATCGCTAATTCGGAATCGTTCCTATTTTGCAAACGCAAACGTATATTAAAACGTTGTTCGAATAAGCTAAACTGTGAAGGCTCAATAGCCAACAATTTAACCTTTGGTGCTTTGAAATCGTCATACATCCATGTGCACGCATTAAGATGCGAGACAAAAATAAGCATCGCTAAAAACTGAATCCATTTCACCGATTGAAAACCTACTGTGAAAAAAAGGAGTAATCCTACCTCATCTATACCTTTCGCACTTCAAATTTCGACAGTACCTAAGGAGGTGCCGGGGTGTTCGGTCCCTCACCTAACGCTAGGTGAGGGACCCGCATGGAGCTGGCATAGAGCCTACAGGGATGTATTTACGGCGTCCTTTGACGGGCACCCCGGTGCCGAATTTTTATCTACGCTGGGTATATCACTAATGCAATAGCGTTTAGATATAATCGTTTGAGCATCCGGATTCGATTATCGGTAAAATAGACTCTGACTCAGATCCACAAACTATTAATATGACACTCGAAGACGAATTTTCTGAAAAAGCCGTGCAATTAATCGAAGCCGGACGCTTTATCGATAGGAAAGGCTTGGTACCGGCAACTAGCGGCAATTTTTCCGCACGCTTGTCCAATGGCGATGTAGCTATTACCGTTTCAGGCAAACACAAAGGCCGACTCAGTGCAAAAGATATCATGCTGATTGCTCCTGACGGTACGTCCCTTGACGGTAAAAAACCGTCGGCCGAAACACTATTGCATACAGCGCTGTATCAAAGATTCCCGGAGGTGCAAGCCGTTTTACACCCACATTCGTTGAATGCCACGCTCATATCCAAGCTATTTAAAACCGAGCTGGTACTCGATG
This sequence comes from Methylotuvimicrobium sp., assembly GCF_050611805.1. Taxonomy (NCBI): domain Bacteria; kingdom Pseudomonadati; phylum Pseudomonadota; class Gammaproteobacteria; order Methylococcales; family Methylococcaceae; genus Methylotuvimicrobium; species Methylotuvimicrobium sp. Next base: position 6,599 of record NZ_JBNGHF010000068.1, on the reverse strand, counting down.
ATTATGAACTTTTGAAAGCGTTACACGATATCGATACACATGAAACGCGAATCAGCATTCCCATTTTCGCGAATGATCAAAATATGCATAGACTTTCAGCAACGATCGATGCTTATATGGATCAACGCGAATCAACTTATGCTTATATTATCTCGGGACACGGCTATTACACATGGGGCCGGAGTGTCGAAGATGCGCTAAGACATGTTGAAGCGTTGGAGTTTTTATTTGACTGTGAAATACGACTGTACGGAGCCTTAAACCGATGAGCGCATTGACTGTATACCCCGATAATGATCCGAATAACGGCAATACTTATCTTGATTTCAGCGATATACAAGCACAACTGGAACCACTGAATATCCGTTTCGAACGTTGGAGCGCAGGATTCGAGCTTACGGACGATGCCGACCAGGATGCTATATTACAAGCCTACCGGCAACCGATTGACCGCTTACAAGAAGAATACGGCTTTCAATCCGTCGATGTTATCGGTATAAGCCCTAATCACCCCGAAAAAGAGGCATTACGACAAAAGTTTTTATCCGAACACATCCATGACGATTTCGAAGTTCGTTTCTTCATCGAGGGCAGAGGGCTATTTTCATTACATGTCGACGACAAGGTGTATTGCATTTTATGCGAGCAAGGCGATTTAATCAGTGTTCCTGCAGGCGCTAAACATTGGTTCGACATGGGCCAAAATCCCAATTTCCGATGTATTCGCCTGTTCACGACACCGGACGGCTGGGTCGCGAATTTCACCGGTAGCAACATTTCCGAGCAATTCCCCAGTTTCGACGACTATATTCAACAATTAGATTAATATTCTTTCTATTCTTTTTCCCTTAGGAATGAATACGAACTAACATAGGGTAAGTATTCAGACCCCGTTGGCAAATTACCGCAATCCAGGCGTATTGTTGGAATCCCCCTTTGAAAAAGGGGGATTGAGGGGGATTTATTTAAAAAATCTCCCCTAGCCCCTCTTTTTCAAAGAGGGGGACTGAATACTTACAACATAGGTTTACCTAATTTCTACTTTTTTATACCCATCGTAGATCAAACATTCGACACTTATGATCACAACCATCGTCACCGATATTGAAGGTACAACCTCATCTTTATCCTTCGTCAAGGAGGTATTATTTCCTTATGCTAGGGCCCATATTGCCGAATTCATTCGCAACCATGGTCACGAACCGGAAGTTAGCGCATTATTGCAGGATGCCGCCAAGCTAATCGACGACCCGACGAATACCGAATCATTAATCGAACAAATGATTCAATGGATCGATCAAGATCAAAAAGTCACTCCATTGAAATCCTTACAAGGATTGATTTGGGAACACGGTTATCGTCAAGGCGATTTCAAGGGACATATCTATGCCGATGCAGCTCAAGCCATGCAGGAATGGCACCATCAAGGCATCAAACTTTATGTGTATTCATCGGGCTCGGTCTATGCGCAAAAACTTTTATTCAAGCATACCGAATTCGGTGACTTAACCGCGCTATTTTCCGGCTATTTCGATACGCACATCGGCGGTAAAAAAGAGACTGCCTCTTATTCGGCAATCGCCGAACAAATCGAAACCGAACCGGAAAATATTTTATTTTTGTCGGATATTACCGAGGAGCTGGATGCCGCTTTAAAAGCAGGATTCAAAACATGCCGATTAGTCAGGGAAGGAAAAGCCGATGCCCCAAGCGATCACGACACCGTATCTAATTTTTTTGATATCAAATTGTAACCAGTCAGCGCCATATCGGCATTGATCGCCGATATCCTGTTTTGTACGGAGCTGAAGCCACGCGCATTGCCATCCTTGGCACTGGATTACGCCACAAATTCGTATGGAACGGATTTGCATTTACCCGAAGGGCTCCGGGCAGGATAGCTTGGAGTGAATCCCTGACGGAATGATGCTTCGGTACCTCTGGGTTTGACAGCACCCAGAACGCCATGGATGACGATGAATGCAGATAAAGTATCAGAATGCTTGCCACCAAGGCTCATTCAAACAAATCGAAATCGTCCATCGATTCATCGACCATCGGCATAGGCTCTTCTTCCTCCTTTGGTTCCTCTTCTACCGGCTTAGCTTTCAGTAAGTTTTTAGCATCGGGACCCATCGCGATTGAATAATCGGTAGTCGCTACAAAATATCCGCTATCGATATCGACAACTCTTAGCGATACATAAGCATTTTTCTTACCCGGCGCAAAAGTGCCTACTAACAAAGCTTGCGCGCCAACTTCGGCCAATCCGGCTTTAGTTTCATCGGACAACTGCAAAATACCGGTGTCATTTTTGACGAAAATTTCGGTCGGTAACTCCATACCCATGACACGATAACCTGAACGATGAAATGCCGATGCAATTTGATCGGAAACGATTCGACCGAACGAAAACGATTGACTCATATCATCTACATTGACTAACGAGTTAACAACAACCAAGCTTCCTCTAGGCAATGGATGTCTGAGATGTGTCAATAACTCATCTACCGCATCGTAGCTGACTTCCACTAAGTCATCATCGTCGACATCCTGGGCATAATAAACCCGATTACACCCGCTCAGTGCGGTTACAGCCGAAATCAGCAAAACAATTGCCTGCTTTTTGAACATTAGGAATCTCCTTTTTAAATATACAAAACAAAAATCTGGATAAGTGATCGATAATTATCAACGCGTTAATCCTCAAAGCGACCCATTATAGGGCAATCTCACTCACGAGTTTTAGCAGCGTTACCCGCTTGGCAACTGCTTGATAGGTGCTCAGCCCTCGTCATTTATTCTTTCTCCAAAAAGGAAAGTTTTTAAGAAAAGGATCCGAATACACTTACACCGCCTAAGCGACTAATTTAGGAACGGCCGCGCTATAATTCTATCAGGCTAAAGAACCAGTCAAAAACTCCGTTTAGAAGTCGTAACCGCGTGGCATGTAACTATTCAGTCCCCCGGCAATATCGTTCCCACGCTGGAGCGCTTATCGTTATACATAAGTCAAAAATTAGCCTTTTGCAATCTTAGCCAATGAGACCCCGATACCATTTTTACCTTTCACACTTCAAATTTCGGCAGTGCCAGAGGAAGCGCCTGGGTGTCCGATAAAGGCTTTGCCAGCATGGAGTTGGCATAGAGCCTACATGAACGTATTCACCCAGCACCTAAATTCCATAGCTCGTTGGCTATGGTTAACTTCCTTTGATAATTTAGGTGCTGGGTTCACGGCGTCCTTTAGCGGACACCCAGGCGCCGAATTTTGATCTACGACGGGTATACTGTCACTTAACACTCGCGGATCACCTAGCGCTAAGCGATCCGCGAAGGGTAAGCTGTGCGTACCATGGTAACCCCGCAATGTTCACGTGCCAACCGAGCCGCCAGGGCACGGCTTTGGTACGCGCAGCGTACCCTACAATTTATGTATAACGATGAGCGCTCCAGCGTGGAAACGATAGGGGGGATGTAAATAATTACCGGCACCTAAGTTTATAGACCATTGGCTATGTTTAAAATCATAGATAATTAATGCAATAATTTAGTTGATAATGACAACTTTAAGGCACAATACTTTCAAGCAATTATAGACCAGGTAGAACTGTTTCAAAAAATACTACTCTTTTATAATTGCCGAAACCGTGACAGGGTTATCCTAAAGACCTTATTAAGCCAACGCCATCCGATCCGAAGCCAATGAAACAACCCTTACATAAACTTTTAATTGCACTAACGATAATCGCTTTATTCTTGCCGAAAATATCGACTGCCGAGCATCTAAGCGTTGAAGAATCGATACGCGAGCGAATTGAATCCGCGGCTGAGATTCTTGATCTTTCAATCGATAACCAACCTTTAAACTCGCAAAAGGGCCTTATCACCTTTTATTCAGACAGGCAATTTTCTAAAGCTTGGCTTGCCAACGGTCAACCAACCCCGCAAGCTTATCAACTGATTCATATACTCAATAGCGCTGATCAGCATGGTCTCAACAAAAACAATTACCATGTCACGGCCATTAATGAACGCCTGGAAAGATTAAAAGCACCGCTGGATGAATCCGAAGTCTTGATGCTCTCGGTCGATTTAGACTTATTATTAAGCGATGCCTTTCTGACTTACGGCACCCATTTGGTACAAGGACAAGTCAACCCACAAAAGCTCCAGTCGAAATGGGATACCGGTCGACGAGCAACCGATATGGTCAAAATTCTGACCGATGCGATCAATACCAATTCGATTGAGCAAAACCTCAAGGCGTTAATTCCGAATCAACCCGGCTACCGTTCTTTGGCACAAGCATTGGCCGATTATCGTGCGATCAAGGATCGGGGCGGCTGGCCTTCAGTGACGGACGGCCCCAGTCTTCGTCCTGACGAAATAAATCCTCGCATCATCGAACTCAGAAAAAGACTAGCCGCCTCGGGCGAATTACCGAACGATGTTACTCTTGACAGCAAAGAGTTCGACCAGTCACTCCAACAAGCAGTTAAATACTTTCAAAAACGACACGGATTAGAAACCGACAGCATTGTTGGAAAAGCCACGCTTGCGGCACTCAACGTCAGCGTCGATCAGCGCATCAATCAGATTCGCGCTAACCTTGAGCGTTGGCGTTGGCTACCGGAAGATCTTGGCGCGCGCCATATCATGGTCAATATTGCAGGATTCGAACTTAATTTTGTCGGGAATGGCGAAGTCTTGCTGCACATGCCGGTCATAGTCGGTAAAAAATACCGAGAAACCCCGATATTTACCGGCTCGATGACTTATTTGGTCATCAACCCTTCATGGTACGTACCTAACAGCATTGCAGTCAAAGACAAATTACCGATTCTGGCCAGGGACCCCTATTACATCGAACGAAATCACATGAAGCTTTACCGTGGTTGGGGAGCAGATAGAACAGAAATAAACCCATTATCGGTTAATTGGCGGCAAGTAGATCCGAATAACTTTCCCTTTCGCTTGGTCCAAAAACCAGGACCCAAAAATGCCATGGGCAAGGTTAAATTTATGTTTCCCAATCCGCATAACGTTTATTTACACGATACGTCGGAACCAAGTTTATTTAATCGGGTCGATCGTACATTCAGTTCCGGCTGTATTCGTGTCGGCAAACCTTTCGCATTGGCAAACTTAGTGCTTGAAAACAATTCCCGCATGACACCGGATGCTATTCGAGAGGCTTTCGACCAAAGCGATCAAAAAACCGTCACGCTGCTTAACCCGATACCCGTGCATATCTTATATTGGACTGCTTGGGTTGATTCGGAAGGTGTCGTTCAATTTCGCAGAGACATATACAACCGTGACGATGAACTCATCCAAAAATTACAAAAATCCTTTTAGCTCTCAACCATCCCTCAAAAGCATTGATGAAATTAAGCGCATTATTGATAATCGTATTATTATCTTACTCCAACCTATCACAGGCAGGACATCATCGCAGCGAACGAAACAGTTTTTCAGTTACTATTCATTCTTTTACGAAACATAGCAGCAAAAACGAAGACATTCCCTTTAATACTCTTGGCATCTTTGTATTACCTAATGAAAGATTTATTCTTCAAATTAAAACAAAAAAACCCTCAGTCCCTGTAAAGTTTCAAGCTGTCGATGGAAAAACACGGCAACTTGCTCAGCAACAATGGCAATGGCAAGCACCCAATAAACCGGGCTTGACCGTTATACGACTGACTCACCCCATTAGCAAGGAAACTGCAGAGCTTAACGTTTTTGTCATGGTACCGGCTAGCAAAGTGAAAAAAGGTGTGCTAAACGGCTATCAAATCGGAAGTTATCCCCGCTTACCGTTTAAAAACATGGAAACTTACGAAACGCCGAAAGGTTTTATCGAAGTCACCGAAGCCAATCAAGACGCAAAAGTATCCCCGCATTTCACGATCGGCGAATTCCTTTCCCATCAAAAAGACGGCTTTCCGAAATATCTGGTGCTGCGCGAACGATTGCTACTCAAGCTCGAACACATTATCGAAACGCTGTACAGCAAGCATTTTCCGGTCGATTCGCTTCACATCATGAGCGGCTACCGAACGCCATGGTATAACAAATCGCTCGGACAAGGCCCCTACAGTCAACACATCTATGGCGGCGCCGCGGATATTTACATCGACGTAAAACCCAAGGACGGCTATATGGACGATCTCAACAAGGACGGTAAACGAGATTATCAAGATGCCAAGGTCTTGATCGATATTATCGAGGAAATGGAAGGTCAATCTCTATACAACAAATTCATAGGCGGCCTAGCGCGTTATCGAACGACGCCACACCACGGCCCCTTCGTGCATATCGACGAACGCGGCTATAAAGCGCGTTGGAATGATTAAACCGATTCGCCAGAAAGTCTAATCGACGAGGTGAGCGGTGAGCGGTGAGCGGTGAGCGGTGAAATGATGCGGAATCCAACCTATTTGTCAAGCGCTAATTTCCTCTTTCCTCTTTCCTCTTTCCTCTTTCCTCTTTCCTCTTTCCTCTTTCCTCTTTCCTCTTTCCTCTTTCCTCTTTCCTCTTTCCTCTTTCCTCTTTCCTCTTTCCTCTTTCCTCTTTCCTCTTTCCTCTTTCCT